>NZ_JFJV02000067.1:0-25122 GCF_000611145.1 Cupriavidus sp. SK-3
GAATTTAAGCAGCCGAAGCCGAAGCCGAAGCCGAAGCAAAAAACATCAAACCACCCCCAATCCTTCAGGCTTTGTTTGTCAGGCGCGAGTTCCACATTCGCCAGGCTGTTGCCGTTAGCGCATCGTCGCTGCAGCCTTGCCGCTTCCGCCACTCCTGAAATGCGCCTGCAAGGCTTCGATCATCGCCGCTGCCGCTACCGAGTCTCCTCTTTCTTTCAGCCGCACCAGGCATATCTCGCGCACCAGGGAGGGTAATTGCAGGGGCCGGATCGCCAGGCTTTCTTGCTGGAACTGGAACAGCGCCAGCGCGGGCACCACCGTCACGCCGAGCCCCGCCGCTACCAGTGCGGCTACGGTGGCGAGGTGTTCCACTTCCATCACCCCGTTGAGCTTGAGCGGATGCAGCGCGGCGTCCAGGTGCTGGCGCACGCTGCTGGTACGCGAGAGCTGGATAAAGGGCAGGCCCGCAAGCGCTTGCGGGGCCACCCGCCGGCGGCGCGCCAGCGGATGGTCCGCCGGGCAAACCAGGTGGAAGCTGTCCGTCACCAGGGGCTCGATGCGCAGGTCGCCGTCCTGCGCTGGGGCGGGCGCCAGCGCGAAGTCCGCGCGGCCTCGCCGTACCAGGTCGATGCAGCCGTCCGCCAGCAGGTCGAACAGTTCGATGGCGATGCCGGGATAGCGCTGGTGGAAGGCCGCGAGGATCGGCGGCAGGTCGCCCGCGGCCAGGGAGGGCAGCGCCGCAATCGAAACCCGCCCCTTGCGGCGTTCGGCGTGGTCGCGCAGTTCCGCGAAGGCGGTCTCGAAGTCCGCCAGCAGGCGCGTGGCCACTTCCTCGAAGCGCCGGCCTTCCACGCTCAGTTCCACATGCCGCGTGGTGCGCTCGAACAGCCGCGTGCCGGCCTGTTCCTCCAGCGTCTGGATGAGTGCACTGAAGGCCGATTGCGACAGGTGGCAGGCCTGCGCGGCGCGCGTGAAGTTGCGGTGCGTGACCAAGGCCACGAAGGCGCGCAGGTGTTTGACCGAGAGGTTCATTGGCAGGCGCCCGATTCAGCTGAAAAAACGATAGATTAATCCAAATTATCCGTTTTTTGGTTGAGGATGACACGTCTAGAATGACTTCCTCGGACGTGCTCATCGGGGCCCGTACTTCATCACCCAAGCTTTTTTCAGGCCATCACCAGGCTTCCATCCTATGACCGCTCCTCTGCTGATTGGCTCAGGCGCCGGCTTCTCCGGCGACCGCACCGACGCCGCCCTGCCCGTGGTGCGGTCCCTGATCGCAGCGGGCGGTCCAGCCGTGCTGATGTTCGAGACCCTGGCCGAGCGCACGCTGGCGCTGGCCCAGCTGGCGCGCCGCGGCAACCCCGCCCATGGCTATGAACCGCTGCTCGACGCGCTGCTGGCGCCCGTGCTGGGGCTGTGCCTGGCCAATGGCATTCCCATCGTCGGCAATTTCGGCGCGGCCAATCCGCATGCCGCCGCGCAGCGCGTGCGCGCACTGGCGGCGGAGCTCGGCCTGGCGCCGCCACGGGTGGCGGTGGTGGAGGGCGACGATCTTTCGCACGAGGCCGGCCGCGCCGTCCTGCGCCAGATCGTCGGCCCCGATTTTCCCGAGGCGCGCTTTGTTTGCGCCAACGCCTACATCGGGGCGCAGGGCATTGCCGATGCGCTGGCCGCCGGCGCGCAGGTGGTGGTGTGCGGCCGCGTGGCCGATCCCGCCCTGGCGGTCGGCCCGGCCATGGCGCATTTCGGCTGGTCATGGCAGGACTGGGACCGCCTGGCGCGCGCCACCATGGCAGGCCACCTGCTCGAATGCGGGGCGCAAGTCACCGGCGGCTATTTCGCCGATCCCGGCATGAAGGACGTGCCGGATGTGCACGCCGTCGGCTATCCCATCGTGCGCCTGGATGAAGACGGCAATATCGAGGTGGGCAAGGCGGCGGACACCGGCGGCTGCGTGGACCTGCGCACGGTCAAGGAACAGTTGCTGTATGAAGTGCACGACCCTGCCGCCTATCTCACGCCCGACGTGATCGCCGATATCAGCGCGGCCACGGTCGAACAGGTCGGCCCCGACCGCGTGGCCGTGCGCAATGTGCGCGGCCGCGAGCGGCCCGGACAGCTCAAGGCCAACCTGTTCTACGAAGGCGGCTGGATCGCCGAGGGCGAGATTTCCTACGCCGGCCCCAACGCCGCGGCGCGCGCGCGCCTGGCCGCGGAGATCGTGCGCAAGCGCATGGACCTGCTGGGCCACGCGGCGCCGATCCGCTTCGACCTGATCGGCGTGCTGAGCGTGTTCGCCGACGATGGCGGCCGCCTGTTGCAACAGCCGCAAGCCGGCGAGGCGCAGGCGCGGGACGTGCGGCTGCGCGCCGCGCTGGCGCATGAGGACAAGTCCGTGGCGGAAACGCTGCTGCGCGAGGTCAATGCGCTCTATACCTGCGGACCCGCCGGCGGCGGTGGCGTGCGCACCGCGCTGCGCGCGCGCCTGAATGCCATGTCCTGCCTGGTGCCGCGCAGCGCCGTCACCGCAAGCCACACTCTGCTGCCATGAACCCCACCACCTCCAATACCGCCACGCCGGCTGCCGCTGCCACCACCGCTGCCACCCTTGCGCTCTATCAGCTTGCGCACGGACGCACGGGCGACAAGGGCGATCGCTCCAATATCAGCGTGATCGCCTACGACCCGCGCGACTTCGACCATCTCGCCGCCCATGTCACCGAAGACGCCGTGGCGGCACTGTTCAGCTACCGGCGGCCGTCTGCGGTCAGACGCTACCTGGTGCCCTCGCTGCAGGCGATGAACTTCGTCATCGACGGCGTGCTCGACGGCGGCGTCAACGATGCGCTCAACCTGGACACGCACGGCAAGGCGCTGTCCTTCCTGCTGCTGCAACTGGAAATTCCCTTGCCGCCGCGCCTGGCCGGCGCCGGCTGAAACGCCGGATCCAGACCGCAAGCGACAAACCACCAACCACGCATCACAAATCAAAACGATTCGAGATTCGAACAGGAGACTCAAGATGTCCGCATACACCAAGCCCGCTTCCGTCCTGAAGGCGGTCACCGGCATCGCCGCCGCCGCGCTCGCGCTGCTGGCCGGCCCGGCGCACGCGGAGTTCCCGGACAAGCCGATCCGCTTCGTGGTGCCTTTCGCCGCCGGCAGCGCGACGGACCAGCTCGCCCGCGCGATCGGCCAGGCCATCACGCTGGATGCCAAGGTAACGGTGGTGGTCGACAACAAGCCCGGCGCCAACGGCTTTATCGCCGCCAGTGACGTGGCCAAGGCCAGCCCCGACGGCTATACCGTGCTGATCACCAGCAACACCACGCATGCGGCCAACGAGCACCTGTTCAAGAAGCTGCCTTACGATCCGGTCAAGGACTACGTTCCGGTGACAGCACTGGGCCGTGGCGGCCAGATCATGGTGGTCAACCCCCAGTTGCCGGTCAATAGCGTGGGAGACTTCATCGCGCTGGCCAGGAAGGAGCCGGGCAAGCTCAGCTTCGGCAGCGGCAGCTCGTCCTCGCGTATCGCAGGCGAGCTGTTCCAGCAGATGGCGCATGTGCAATTGCTGCACGTGCCCTACAAGAGCAATCCGCTCGCGGTCACGGATCTGCTGGGCAACCAGATCCAGATGATGATCACCGATACCGCCACCGGACTACCCCAGGTCAAGAGCGGCAAGCTCAAGGCGCTGGGCGTGTCGGGCAAGACCCGCTCGCCGCTTGCGCCCAATGTGCCGACCATCGACGAGGCGGGCGTCAAGGGTTATGAGATGAGCTACTGGTTCGCCGCCTACGCACCGGCCAAAACGCCGCAGCCGGTGGTGGACAAGCTCAACGCGCTGATGGTGAAGGCCGCCAGGAGCGACACCGCGGCCAATTTCTACCAGTCCACCGGTACTGAAGTGTTCACCAGCACGCCGGCGGAACTGGCCAGGTTCCAGACGCAGGAATCGGCCAAGTGGGGCCGCATCATCAAGGCCGCGAACATCCAGCCCGAATAATCCATGAGTGCCGCCTTGCCGTGCGATCCACCTGCACGGCATGGCCTTGCAGCGAACCGCGTAGGGCAGCTTGCCGGGCCTGGCGCTGCGCATCGGATGTGTTGGATGGGGCGGGGCGCGCCCTCGGTCAACCTTGCTGGCGGCAGGGCCGCAGCGCCCCGGGCACCGGAGACGGGCTACCATGCCGGCATCCACCCAACTTTCGCCGCGCCCCGGCCCACGGCCATGCGCGGACGCACGCAAGGCACAGCATGAACGCACCCGCCGCCTCGGCGCTTCCCGGCTCCCTCGACCCCCAGGCTCTGATCCGCGCCTACATCCGCGCAAAGGATGAAAACCGTCCCCACCTGATGGCGCAGGCCTTCGCCGCCGATGCCACGCTGGAGATGACGGTCAAGTCCGCGGCCATCGCCTTCCCCGCGCGCAGCGAGGGCCTGGCCGCCATCAGCGATGTGCTGGTGCGGCGCTTTGGCCAGAGCTACGACAATGTCTACACGTTTTGCCTGGCCGAAGCCCGGCCCGCAGCGGATGCGCAGCGCTATGCCTGCGACTGGCTGGTCGGCATGACCGACAAGGCCACCGGCGGCGTACGTGTGGGCTGCGGCAGCTACGCATGGGAATTCTCCGGGCCGGGCAACCCGCGCGTGCAAGCCCTCGCCATCGTGATCGAGGCCATGGAAGTATTGCCCCCCGACACCGCGCAACCGGTGCTCGACGGCTGGCTGGCGCGGCTGCCCTATCCGTGGTGTGCTGGTGCACTCGCCTGCCAGCAGGCGCCGGCGCTGCCGCAACTGGCACCGGTGCTGTCGTATCTTCGTGCCGGCGCCGCGGACCGGTGAGGAATCCGGGCGGCGCGGGCGCCGCTCAGCGCTTGAACCCGAGCACCAGCACGCCGGCTCCCACGAGAGCGATGCCGGCCCACTCGCGCAGGCTGGGGCGCTCGCCGAGGAAAATCACGGCGAACACCGCCACCAGCAGCAGGCTGAGCTTGTCCACCGGCGCCACCTTCGAGGCATCGCCGATCTTCAGTGCCCGGAAGTAGCACACCCAGGAGGCGCCGGTGGCCAGTCCCGAAAGGACCAGGAAGATCCAGGTCCGGGGCGGCAGCGCGAGCGGGTTGCTCCACTTGCCGGTCAGCACCACGAAGATGCTCAGCACCACGATGATCACCGCGGTGCGCACCAGGGTGGCGAGGTCGGAATTAATGCCCTCCAGCCCGATCTTGGCAAAGATCGCCGTCAGCGCGGCGAAAACAGCCGACAGCAATGCCCAATGAAACCAACCGGTGGAAGAAGCCATGGCGTTGCGTGTGAGGTGTTGGGGGCCGTCTTGCGCCACTCAGGTGCGCCGGCGCTCCATGGCCACCAGCGAAGGCACGAAGCCTAGCTGGCCGAAGAAGGCCGCCTCGGACGAGCGTCCGGCGCGTAGCACCCAGGTGATGTCGGGATCGTTGCCGACGATCTGGCGCACCAGGGCGCGCCCGATGCCGCGCCGGCGATGGCTCGGTGCCACCGCGACCATCGACAGATAGCCGTTGGAGATGTCGTCGCACAAGGCGCGCGCGAAACCTACGACTTCACCGTTATCCACCGCCACCACCACCCGTTGCGAGTTGGCGATCAGGCGGGCGAAGCGTTCCGTATTGGCGACCCGGTGTGCCCACCCGTTGGCCGCAAGGAGTTGTCTGGCTGCCTCGGTTTCTTCTGGCAGCAGATTGCGGATTTCCATCAGGGCTCCCCATGCAAGCACATACTGCAACTCGGCGCTGCCCTTCTTGTGGGGGGGCGTCTCGAGGCGAGTGCGGCCCGAGGCCGCGAAAGACTGCTGGCAGTGTAGCGAGCGCGCGCAGGGCCGTCAATTTGCGACAGGCCATGTTGCTACCATGCTGTGGCGGGGTATCATGGACACCATGAATGCCTCGATCTTCTCTTCCGCCCATCCGGCCGATCAGCTGGCCGAGTTCAGCGACGCCGATGCCGCGCTGGCCCGCATCCGTGAAATCTACGATGCCTCGGTCGGCGCCATCCGCGCGCGTTTCGATGCCTTTGCCAAGGGACAGCCACTGCCGTCAGCGGCACATGCCTGTTACCCCTACCTCGGCATCTCGGTCAATCTCGAAACCATGGTCACCGACAGCCGCCCATCCTGGGGCACAGTCGCCTACCCCGGCGTGTACGGCACCACGGTCACCCGGCCCGAACTGCTGGCGGACTACTACCGGGACCAGATCGAGCGCCTGATACGCTACCACCGCGTGCCCGTGGTGGTCGGCGTGAGCCGGCGCCCGATCCCGCTGCCCTTCGTCATCGAAGCCTCCACCACGGACATCAGCTACACCCAGGCGCGCGAGCTGGAAGCCTCCTTCGTGCTGCCCGAGCTGAGCCGCATCGACGATGCCATCGCCAACGGTACCTATGAGCCGGTGGCGGGCGAGGCCTGGCCGCTCTCGATGTTCCCCGGCGAGCGCGTGGACCTGGCGCTGCAGCGTCTCTACCACTACACCGGCACCGCGCCACAGCACTTCCAGCGCTTCGTGCTGTTCACCAACTACCAGCGCTACGTCGATGAATTCATCGCGCTTGGCCGCTCGCTGATGGGGGCCGAAGATGCGCAGGGCGCCGACGGCTACGTGCGCTTCGTCGAACCCGGCGACGTGATCCAGGAGCGCGGCGCGGCCGAGCCCGACGACGCCCAGCGTCCGCGCGCGCTGCCGCAGATGCCCGCCTATCACCTGGTGCGCGAGGACAAGCTCGGTGTCACGCTGGTCAATATCGGCGTGGGTCCGTCCAACGCCAAGACCATGACCGACCACCTTGCCGTGCTGCGTCCGCACTGCTGGCTGATGGTCGGCCACTGCGGCGGCCTGCGCCGCTCGCAGCAACTGGGCGACTACGTGCTGGCGCACGCCTATGTGCGCGACGATCACGTACTCGATCATGACCTGCCGCCGTGGGTACCGGTACCTCCCATCGCCGAAATCCAGGTCGCGCTGCAGGAGGCCGTGGTGCGAGTGACGGGCTTGTCCGGCAATGAAATGAAAACCCGCATGCGCACCGGCACGGTGGTTTCCACCGACGACCGCAACTGGGAGCTGAAGTCCAAGGCGCTGTACGCCCGCTTCAACCAGTCGCGTGCCATCGCCATCGACATGGAGAGCGCTACGGTCGCGGCCAACGGCTTCCGCCTGCGGGTGCCGTACGGCACGCTGCTGTGCGTGTCCGACAAGCCGCTGCACGGTGAGCTCAAGCTGCGGGGCATGGCGAATGCGTTCTACCGGCAGCGGGTGAGCCAGCATATGTCGATCGGGCTGGAAGCGATTCGTATCCTGCGCGAAGGTGGTGCCGAACAATTGCACTCGCGCAAGCTGCGTAGCTTCGACGAACCGGCGTTCCGCTAGGCGGGCTTCTTCGGGAAGGCTGCAATGCAATAGGGCCCCGTGATGCGGGGCCTTTCTTCTTTTGCCGCGCTCTCATCGACGTGCGGGCTGGCGTACGTTCGCACTGGCGGGCCATCGCATTCCCTGTTCCCGCTCACCGCGCCGTCGGCCCGCCACGCGTGTTTCACCGGATCCCTGGCGATAACCGGCTATTGCCTATTGGCGAGATGCCAGTCCAGGCATAGAATCTCGCGCTTTGCCAGATGCCATTCGCCGTTATGCGGCGAATGCCGCGATTGCCCGGCATGGCATCCACCTGGCCATGCCGGTGCCGTTGCGATCTGCACCACTTCAGAACTATGACTACGAACCACCATGCGGTTGTCACGCTGGCCAGCCTGACGCTGGCAGGCTGCTTGCGTTATCCGCATGCCTCTGGCCATCTGGTTCGCACCGCGACGATTGCGGCCGGCCTTGCGGAAATGGTCGGACTGCGTGCCGAGGAGTGCGAGCGCATTCGGCTCGCCACGCCGGCGCACGACGTCGGCAAGCTCGCCATCCCGGACGCCGTGCTGCTCAAGCCCGGCAAGTTGCTTCCCGAAGAGAGACAGGTGATCGAGCGCCACGCCGAGATCGGCGCGAACCTGCTTGCGGGTAGTTCGAATGCGCTGATGCGGCTCGCATCGCAGGTCGCGCATCATCACCATGAGCGCTTTGACGGCACGGGCTATCCGTGTGGGCTGGCCGGCCAGGAGATCCCGCTGGCCGCTCGCATCGTGGCCGTTGCCGATGCATTCGATGCCATGACCGAGGCGCGCTGCTATCGTCCCGGCATGACGGACGACGATGCGCTGTCCATCGTCTCGGCGGGGTCAGGCACGCAATTCGACCCGGACGTGACGAGCGTTTTCCTCGCCAACATCCCGAAGGTCTTGCACAGCCGGCGGTCGGCGCAAGCGCTGCTTGGCGCCGGTTCCGAGATGGCTGTGGTCGCGCGTTTCTACGGCTTGAATCGGGACGCATTGCGGCAGATCCCCCGTCAGGCAAGGGCCTGACGGGGGATCTGCCGCGCGTGCCTCGAAGGCCGGCTAAAGCGTTCGAGGCGTTCGAGGTATTCGAAGAGCTCGACGTGTTCGAGGTGTTTAGAAGCGGTAGCCCACACCCATGCTGAACAGCCACGGATCCAGGCTCACGTTCGAGACCTTGACGCCGGCCGCCTTGACGTCGCTCGACAGCCACACCTTCTTGATGTCGGCATTGAGGAACCAGTTCTTGGTGACCTTGTAGTCCATGCCGATCTGCAAGGCAGGCGCCACGCTCCAGCTGTCGAGTGATAGCGAGTTATTGGCGATATCGGCGCCCCAGATCCGCGTGAAGTTCAGGCCCGCGCCCACATAGGGGCGGAAGGTACCGTTGGGGATGAAGTGATATTGCACCAGCAGCGTCGGCGGCAGATGGGTGAAGGAACCGATCTTGTTGCCATCGAGGTAGACGTTCTGCTTCTGCGGAATGGTCAGCACCAGTTCCGCGGCGATGTGCGGCGTGAAGAAGTAGGTGACGTCGAGTTCCGGGATCCACTTGTTGTTGACCGTGATGCGGTCCGATGCGCCAACGCCGCCGATCGGGTCCGACTTGTCCGCCATGTCCAGATAGGTGGCGCGCAGGCGCACCATCCAGTTGCCCTGGGCTTCGTCGGACGCTGCCATGGCGGGCGCCGCGGCAACGCTGCCGAGCAGGGCGATGGCAGCAACAACGGTTGTGGAAAGGCGGGTGGACAGACGCTTCTTCATGATGGTTGGCTCGTGTAGTAGGGAAACTTCACGCTCAGTGTGGCGTAGGGTTCCCAGCCAAGCCTTGACCGAAAGCAAGAAGAGCCGCATCGGTGGCGCGCGCGTGCATGTGCGTCGCTGCGTCGCCACAGCCGCTGTCTGGTTGTCAGGCGGGATCGTGGGCAAGCCGCTGGACTTTCGCATTTCCAATCCCGCTCCGGGGTTCTAAGGACATGCGCAAATATTCGTGGCAACCGGCACCGGCGCCCCTTACGCTGTGCACACAGTCAAGCAACGAGCATGTCGTGGGCGTCCCGCCAAGGGCGTCTTTCCGGGCGGGCCCCGTGGGGGCGGGGCACACCGGTTTTTCCGCGGTGGACCTCAGCCGGCCAGGGCTTGCTCGCGTTGCGACTGACTGGTGGCGCGCAGGTGGCGGTTCACGCCGGACACCACTGCCTTGAGCGACGCCGTGACAATATTGGCATCGATGCCGGCGCCGAAGCCGGTGGCGGAATCGCCAACACGCACTTCCACATAGCAAGCCGCGGCGGCATTGGCGCCGGACGACAGCGCGTGCTCGTGGTAATCCATCACGCGCACCGGCGCATCGAGCGCGCCGGCGAAGGCGCCGACGAAAGCATCGATCGGGCCGTTACCCCGGCCGCGCACGCTGACGGCCTCGCCGTCGCGCAGCAATGCCACTTCGATTTCCACCTGGCCATCGCTATCGGACACCATCTGGTGGCCCACATAGCGCAACGGCGCGGCGTGTTCGAGATACTCGCGCTGGAACAAGCCGTAGAGGTCGTCGGCGCTGGCTTCGAGCCCGCTTTCGTCGGTCATTGCCTGCACCGCGCGGCTGAACTCGATCTGCAGGCGCCGCGGCATATAGATGCCATGCACCTGTTCCAGCAGGTAGGCCATGCCGCCCTTGCCGGACTGGCTGTTGACGCGGATCACCGCGTCGTAGCTGCGGCCAAGGTCGGCCGGGTCGATCGGCAGGTAGGGCACTTCCCAGATCTCGTCAGGCTTCTGCTGGGCGAAGCCTTTGCGGATCGCGTCCTGGTGCGAGCCCGAGAACGCCGTGAAGACGAGGTCGCCCACATAGGGGTGCCGCGGATGCACCGGGAGCTGGTTGCAATGCTCCACGCAGTGGCGTACTTCGTCGATATCGGAAAAATCGAGCGCAGGGTCCACGCCCTGCGTGTAGAGATTCAGCGCCAGCGTGACCAGGTCCACATTGCCGGTACGCTCGCCGTTGCCAAACAGGCAACCTTCCACGCGATCCGCGCCGGCCATCACGGCCAGCTCGGCGGCAGCCACGGCGGTACCGCGGTCATTGTGCGGATGGACCGACAGCACGATGTCAGCGCGCCTTGCGAGATGGCGGTGCATCCATTCGATCTGGTCGGCGAAGATATTGGGCGTGCTGCATTCCACCGTGGTCGGCAGGTTCAGGATAAGGGGGCGCGCAGCGCTCGGTTGCCAGATCGCGGACACCGCATCGCAGACCTCGAGCGAGAAATCCAGCTCGGTCATGCTGAAGGTTTCCGGCGAGTATTCGTAGCTCCATGCCGTCTCGGGCATGGCATCGGTCAACGCCTTGATCAGCCGCGTGCCTCCCAGGGCGATCTCCCTGACCTCCTCGCGGCTGGCACCGAACACGATGCGGCGAAACGCGGGAGCGATGGGATTGTAGAGATGCACCACGGCGCGAGCCGCGCCGCGCACGGAATCGATGGTGCGGCGGATCAGGTCCTCGCGCGCCTGCGTCAGCACCACGATGGTCACGTCATCCGGAATGCGGTCTTCCTCGATCAGCATTCGCACGAAATCGAAATCGGTCTGCGATGCCGAGGGGAACGCCACCTCGATCTGCTTCAGGCCGATCTTCACCAGTTGCTCGAAGAAACGGAGCTTGCGCTGCGGGTTCATCGGCTCGATCAGGGCCTGGTTGCCATCGCGCAGATCAGTGCTCATCCAGATCGGCGCGCGCGTGATGCGCTGGTCGGGCCAGGTGCGGTCGGCGATTTCGACGGCAACGGCGGGGCGGTACTTGGCGGCGGGGTTGCGCAACATCATGACGGTTCTCCTTCCTCGCGGGAAGATGCAAGACACAATAGGCCAGAGCGCTAAAACGCCATGGCGGAAAAAGGGTGGCGCGAGGCTGCCGAACTGCCACGAGGCACTAGGCCCGGCAACCGATCGGTAGGTCTAGCAGTAGCGAGGAGGAGAGACGCGGCGCCGATAGCGCCGGAGCAATGGCGGTGCCCGCCACGCGGCCTGCTGCCGGCACGCGCACGGCTGCGGCGATGCTGGAAGCATCGGCGGCCTGGCGGTGGGAGCAGGTGGCTTGGTGCATTGCGTGCGGTGCGGGAAGCGGTCCGGATGGCGCGGCTTCCGTGGTTGTGTGATCACTTGCGTTGCATGCCTGTCGCCAGCGAAGCGGCAAGCATCTGGCAAGAGTAGTCGAGTTGACGCGCGGGCGTCAAGGGCGCCGCCACGTCGTCTTCGGGTGGGCCTGAGCCGCAAAGGTGCGCGTTTCGCATTTCACCCTGACGGATGGCGGCGCGGGGATGAGCGCTGCCGCACATAAGCCTCGAACCCTCAACCGTATGGCTGGTACAGCAGTCCGCACATCCTGACTAGTCTGGTAAGCGACGTGACCAGCGATTCCGCCATTTTCCCAGCTGGCGCGTCCGGAAAACGAGATTCGGCACCTGCGCCTTTGCCTTATTCGGCATGGCCCGCGGACAGGACGCTATACGGGGGAGACATCATGACAAACACCAAGAGGTGGCCGGCATGGCTGGCCTGTACCGCCATGGCATTGCTGGTGGCGGGTTGCGGTGGCGGGGGCGGCGGCGGAAATTCGGCCGCGCCCAGCACAGCGAGCACCGCGGCCGATACGGCACCGTTGAAATACTCGGTAACGCTCACGATGACCTCGGGACAGGTGGGCGTGGGACGCAGCATTTCGATGTCAGCCTCGGTGGTGGACAGCAAGGGCACGGACGTGACCTCTTCCACCGCCTTTGCCTGGACTTCGTCAGTCGATACAGTGGCCACCGTGGTCCCTGCCGCCGCTGCAAGCGGCAGCGCCACCGTGACAGGCGTGGCGGGGGGGACGGCCACCATACAGGNGCGGCAGCGCCACCGTGACAGGCGTGGCGGTGGGTACGGCCACCATACAGGTGGTCGCCAGCGTCAAGGCGGCCGACAACACCACCACGCAGTTGCCCGCACAGACCGCGACAGTGACCGTGGAGCCGGGCACCGTCAGCTACAACCTGGCGTTGTCGAATCCGGTCCTGTCGCTGGTCGACGGCCAGGTGCAGCCAGTCACGGCGAAGCTGGTCGATGGCAACGGCAACGACGTCAGCGCGGCCGTGCATGACTGGGCCTGGGCCAGTTCGATTTCCAACGTGCAAGTCAGTGCCACGCAGAACTCGGCTTCGCTCAAGGGGGTCAACAGCTCTGATACGACCGAAGCGGTCGGCACGGTCACCGTGTCGGTCACCGCGCCCAACGGCAGTCCCGTCAGCGGGCAAATGCTGGTGACGGTGCAGAAGAACACCAGCTACACGTACCAGCTCGAACTGTCGCAGGGGGGAACGCCGATCAGTACGCTGACCGTGCTCAATGGCTATCCGCAGACCTTTGGCGCCCGCGTGATCCGCAGCGACTCACATGATTCCACCGCGGACTTCGACGGCACCTGGAGCTATGCGATCGCTTCTCCGACACTATCCGTCTCCGCGACTCCGGCCACGCGGCAAGCCGTGGTGAGCAGCAATATCGTGATTGGCACGCCCACCGTGCAGAGCCAGTTGCTGGTGACGGCTGCAAGTTCCAAGATATCCAGTACGCCCAAGGCCAGCCTGACGGTGACGGAGCAGCCGAAATGGGCGCTGGTGTATAGCGGGCCGCAGCCCCTGAAGCTACTGCTGTCGCTGCCGGTGCCCATTCCAGTCAGCGCCAAGCTTATGTTCTTCGGTGCGGCAAGCCCCACCCTCAACTGCACCGGCTGGGGCTGGACCAGCAGCGCAAACGTGACGTTCGGGCCTGGCGTCGATGCCGCGCAGATCGTAGTGACGCCCCTGGCGCTTGGCGACTTCTCCGTGACGGCAACCTGCACGGCCGGCCCTGAGCTTCAGCCGATCACGATCACGATTCCGGGAACGGTGATCTGATACAAGGGCCAGGTCTTCCTGTACGCCTTCTCAGCTTTGACGCGGAGCCCGGCATGTTTATCTGCCGGGCGCCGTTGTCATTGCCGGCGCACTGCACAAGCAAGGAGAGGTTGGCCTGGCATTCGGGAAAATACCGTAACGCGGTGGGAATCCGGCAACTGCTCGTGCATGAGAGCCTGGACCTTGGCGCAACACTGTGGAGACTGCCTGGCCCAGGCTTCCTGGCGGGATGCGTAAGACCGGCGCAGGCGGAGGGGGAAAGGAGGCGGGAAATGCCGGGATTCAGCCCCGGCGAACCTCAGGGCGTACCCGTTTCTGCGTGGACCGGAAGGAGGGTTCGCGATGGGTCTTGAAGGTGTTTCAGCGCTTGGCCACGAAACGGATGACCTGCTCGCCGCCCTGCTTGCCGGGCGCCGGCTGCTCGCCCTGCGCCGTGCTGGAGCCACAGGTATTGCACCCGCCGCTGTCGCAGCCGCTGGCGCAGCCGGCCGCGGCCTGCGGTGCCAGCCATGCCACGGCGCGCTGGCGCCAGCCGGTGGCGGCGCTGCCGCCCAGGCTTGCCGCCAGCCACGCCTTGACCCGCTCGCGCGTGCGCGGCGCATAGCGCGCCAGCACGGAGAGCGCGCAGACCAGCACGATCAAGGGCACCAGCAGGGTTTCGACGGCGTGGTAGAGGTTCATGTCAGGGTGCTGGTTAGCTGAACATCAGGGCGATGTGGTAAGTGGCAAAGGCTGCCGCGTAGCCCAGCCCCGCCAGGTAGGCGGTCGAGGCCGCCATCATCTTCCAGGAGCCGGTCTCGCGCCGGATCACCGCCATCGTGGAGATGCATTGCGGCGCGAACACGTACCAGGCCAGCAGCGACAGCGCCGTGGCGAGCGACCATTGCGCGGCGATCATCGGCACCAGTTGGCTGGCCATGGCGTCCTCGCTGCCGGACAGCGCATAGACGGTGGCCAGCGCGCCCACGGCGACTTCGCGCGCGGCCAGGCCCGGCACCAGCGCGATGCAGATCTGCCAGTTGAAGCCGATCGGGGCAAAAACATGCTCCAGCGCCCGGCCGATCATGCCGGCGAAGCTGTAGTCGATGGCCGGGGCGGTGGCGCCGTCCGGCGGCGACGGGAACGTGGCCAGGAACCACAGCAGCACCGTCAGCGTCAGGATCACCTTGCCCACGCGGGACAGGAAGATGCGGGCACGCTCCCACAGGCCAATCGCCACGTCGCGCGCATTGGGGATGCGGTACGAGGGCAGCTCCATCATCAGCGGGTGGTCGGTGCGGTCGCGGCGGAAATACTTCAGGACATAGGCCACCACCAGCGCGCTCACGATGCCCGCCACATAGAGCGCGAACAGCACGAGCCCCTGCAGGTTGAACAGCCCCATCACCGTGCGCGCCGGGATGAAGGCGCCGATCAGCAGTGCGTATACCGGCAGGCGCGCGGAGCAGGTCATCAGCGGCGCCACCAGGATGGTCGCCAGGCGGTCGCGCGGGTCCTGGATGGTGCGCGTGGCCATGATGCCGGGAATCGCGCAGGCAAAGCTCGACAGCAGCGGGATAAAGGAACGGCCGGACAAGCCCGCGCCCATCATCAGCCGGTCGAGCAGGAAGGCTGCGCGCGGCAGGTAGCCGGATTCTTCCAGCGTCAGGATAAAGAGGAACAGGATCAGGATCTGCGGCAGGAACACGATGACGGCGCCCAGGCCGGCAATCAGGCCATCCACCAGCAGGCTGCGCAGCATGCCTTCTGGCAGGTGGCTGCCGACGATCTCGCCGAACCAGTGCACGCCGCCCTCGATGCCGTCCATCAGCGGCGCGGCCCACGAGAACACCGCCTGGAACATCAGGAACAGCAGCACGGCCAGGATCAGCAGCCCGAACACCGGGTGCAGCAGGATGCGGTCGAGCCGGTCGTCCATGGCGGCGGTGCGCGTCGGCATCGTGACGGACGCATCCAGCAGGCGCTTGACCTCCTGGTGGACGTCCAGGTCGGAAGCGCTTTCGGCGGCGGCCTGCGGCGCCGCGGGCAGGGCGGCGTCGAGCGCGGCCAGCAGGTTGGCGGCGCCATCGCGCCTGACGGCCACCGTCGCCACCACCGGCACGCCGAGCGCGGCGGACAGCTTGTCGCGATCGATGTGGATGCCGCGCTTGGCCGCGGCGTCGCTCATATTGAGCACCAGCACCATCGGCAGGCCGAGGCGGCGCAGCTCCAGCACGAAGCGCAGGTGCAGGCGCAGGTTGGTGGCATCCACCACCGACACCAGCAGGTCGGGGCGGGGCTCGCCCGGGCGCTGCCCCAGGCAGATATCGCGCGTGATGGCTTCGTCCAGGCTGGCCGCGTGCAGGCTGTATGCGCCCGGCAGGTCGAGCACCCGCACCTGGCGCCCGGCCGGCGAAACGAAATGGCCTTCCTTGCGCTCGACGGTGACGCCCGCATAGTTGGCCACCTTCTGGCGGCTGCCGGTCAGGCGATTGAACAGGGCGGTCTTGCCGCAGTTGGGATTGCCCACCAGCGCAACGCGCAGAGCGGGACGCTGGGAAGCGGAAGTCGGGGAGGCGACAGACATATTCTTGGCAGGTGCCCGGTCAGGCAGCGGAGCGTTTGACGGCGGGCGCGTCTGGCTGCGCTGCCGGCGTGATGCTGGAGACGGAAGCGCTGACCGCTTCCACGGTAATGCGGGCCGCTTCGGCGCGGCGCAATGCAAACCGGGTAAAGCCAACCTGGGCGACAAGGGGATCCATGCCGAACGGTCCCAGTGCAATGACCTGTACGGCTTCGCCCGGCACAAAGCCGAGTTCGCGCAGGCGGCGAGCTACCGGATCGTTAGGAGAGTTGTCATCGACAGACACGATGACAGCGGCGGTGCGCCGCGCAAGGTCAGACAACCGCATGTGGCTTCCAGTCCGTTGGCGCGAGGCACGGCACGCGGTCGGCAAACTCACACCAGGGTTGGTAAATGAAAATCGTTCCTATTGTAGCCGATTTGCATGCCTGTGTTCGGCTTTCTGGCCGTTGCCATGTTGCTGCCGCAAATCTTCCGCTGGCAACGGGCACTTGCGCTTGCGGAAGCGGACATTGCCGGGGGACGGACGGCGTCGCGCGACGGGATGTTGCCCCCTGTCATAGAATGCGAGTCGGCACACACCCGGCGCTGGCCCAGGGCGGCCAAGCCACGCTAACAGGGAGCACAAGACATGATTTTCGAAATAGCGCAGTTCCAGATCAAGCCGGGTTCGGAATCGGCGTTCGAGGCGGGTGTGGCGAAGGCGGCGCCGCTCTTCAAGCGCGCCCGCGGCTGTCACGCCATGCGCCTGCTCAGGTCGATCGAGAATCCCTCGCACTACACCCTCGAAGTGAAGTGGGAGACGGTCGAGAACCATATGGTCGATTTCCGCGAATCCGAGGATTTCACCGAGTGGCGCAAGCTGGTTGGCGAATACTTCGCGGCGGCGCCCAATGTCGGGCATGCGAGCGTCGCGGTCGAAGGGTTCTGAGGCCGGCGGCAGCCGGGGATGCCCGGGCTGCCGGCGCTTTTCTCCTGCCGCAGTCCCCTGCTTCGGGAGGGGGGCGAATAACGCAATTGCGTTATTGGTGGGGGCATGGCCAGGGGGTAAGCTGTTTGCACGCTGAACACCCCGTTCCACGCGTATTTGATGTGCCACCTGCCGGTAAAGCAGGTGGCATTTTTCTTCTTGTGCCGGGGCTTTCGCCATAGGGGCGCTGCGATGCCCACTCAAACCCGAAAGCACCGAAAGCACCGAAAGCACCCTGCGCGAACTGCGCTGTCCTCCTGCCTCATCCCTCACCCCTCATCCCCTCTCACCATCTCCAGGAACCGGTCCCTCGCCGGATCATCCGGCCCGGCCTTCCACACGCAATACACCTCCGACGGCACTGTCGCCTGCGCCAGCGGCAGGAACACCGCCCCCGCCATCGCCGAGTGCTGCAATGCCGCCGGCACCACGGCCACCCCGGTGCCTTGCGACACCAGCGACACCACCGACAGCCAGTGCCGCACCTCATGCCGGATCTGCGGATAAAAGCCCTGCGCCGCGCACATCTCGAAGATCCGGTTGTAATAGTCGGGCGAAGCCTTGCGCGAGAACAGTACGAAAGGCTCGCCACGCAACTCGCCAAGCGCTACGGAGGCTTGGTTGGCCAGTGGATGGTCATCGGGCACGCAGCACAGGAACGGCTCGCTGTGCACCAGCGCGGTGGCGAGCTCGTCCGGGACGCGGTTGGTGTGGATGAAGCCGGCATCCAGCCCGTCGTGCAGCAGCGCGTCGATCTGCTCCTGCGAGTTGAGTTCGGTCAGCGCCACCTGGATGCCGGGGTAGCTGGCCTGGAATGCGCGCAGGCGCTGGGGCAGGCCACGGTACAACATTGAGCCGACGAAGCCGATGCGCAGCCGTCCCACCGCGCCGGCCTCGATCTCGCGCGCCAGCAGGCGGGCTTCCTCGGCCTGCGCAAGCAGCGCGCTGGCCGATTCCCGGAAGGCCCGGCCGGCGGCGGTCAGGCGCACGCCGCGGCTGTCGCGCTCGAACAGGCGGGCGCCCACCGAAGCTTCCAGCTGCTGGATATTGAGCGACAACGGCGGCTGGGAGATCGACAGCCGGCGAGCGGCACGGCCGAAATGCAGCTCCTCGGCGAGCACAAGGAAGTAGCGCAGGTGACGGAATTCCATAGCGATACAGAAATTATATGGACCAAGCCAATTTTAGAATTAGACACGAATCGCCGGGCTTTGAATAATGCAGACAGAGCATCCGTCCGCCGCCCCGCGCGCGATGCCACGGCCCAGGGCCCGCGCAGATGCCCTGCCCGCTAAAAACGGCCGGTAAAAGCACAAAACAAGCAGCAAGAGACAGCAAAACCACCACACCGCGCAAGAACCGCCCGCCAGCAGCCTGGAGCGTCCGCCCAGGGGCCGGTCTGGCTTTGGACCCGGCGTCACGCGCCGGCAAACTCAGGAGACACCTCATGCAGACCAGCGCAGCGCGCCAAACTGCCACTTCCGCCACCACCGCACCCGCCGCCACGGCCACGCCAGCCCATCCGGTGCCGGACCAGCAGGGCGTCAACCTGTTTGCCAGCGATCCGGATCTTCGCGCGCTGTTGCCGCTGTATCTCCCGCCGGACCTGTTCGCCCACCTGCTGCCCCACCTCGATCGCATGGGCGCGCTGGCCGGCGGCGTGCTGGACGAACTCGCGCATATCGCCGACCAGAACAAGCCCACCTTGTCGCACCGGACCCGCACCGGCATCGATGCGCAACGCATCGACAAGCATCCCGCTTACGTGGAGCTTGAGAAGGTAGCGTTCTCCGAGTTCGGCCTGGCGGCGGCATCGCACCGCGGCGGCGTGCTCGGCTGGGACAAGCCGATGCCCGCCGCGGCCAAGTATGCGCTGACCTACCTGTTCGTGCAGGCCGAGTTCGGCCTGTGCTGCCCGCTGTCGATGACCGATTCGCTCACCCGCACGCTGCGCAAGTTCGGCGATCCGGCGGTGGTTGAGCGCTTCCTGCCCAATCTCACTACCCAGGTCTTCGAGGACCTGTACCAGGGCGCCATGTTCATGACCGAGCAGGGCGCCGGCTCCGACGTGGCCGCGACCACCACGCGCGCCGCCCGCGACGCGCAGGCCGAAGGCGGCTGGCGCCTGTCGGGCGACAAGTGGTTCTGCTCCAACCCGGACGCCGCGCTGGCGATGGTGCTGGCCCGCGTCGAAGACGAGAACGGCGAGGCCGCTGCCGGCATCAAGGGCGTGTCGCTGTTCCTGCTGCCGCGCACGCTGGCCGACGGCAGCGCCAATCACTACCGCATCATCCGCCTGAAGGACAAGCTCGGCACGCGCTCCATGGCCAGCGGCGAGATCCGCCTCGAAGGCGCCCATGCCTACCTGGTGGGCGAACTGGGCCGGGGCTTCGTGCAGATGGCCGACATGATCAACAACTCGCGCCTGTCCAACGGCGTGCGCGCGGCCGGCCTGATGCGCCGCGCCCTGTCCGAGGGCCAGTTCATCGCGCGCGAGCGCCGCGCCTTCGGCAAGCGCCTGCTGGACATGCCGCTGATGCGCCGCCAGCTGCTCAAGCTCGTGCTGCCCACCGAGCAGGCCCGCACCATGGTGTTCCAGACCGCCGAGGCACTGCGCCGCGCCGATGCCGGCGAGGCCGATGCCTATCCGCTGATGCGCGTGCTGACGCCGCTGATCAAGTTCCGCGCCTGCCGCGATGCGCGCAAGGTCACCGGCGACGCCATGGAAATGCGTGGCGGCTGCGGCTATATCGAGGAATGGAGCGATCCGCGCCTGGTGCGCGACGCGCATCTTGGCTCGATCTGGGAGGGCACCAGCAATATCGTCGCCCTGGACGTGCTGCGCGCGATCCGTCGCGAAGGCGCGCTGCCGGTGCTGGAACGCCACCTCGCAGGCTTGCTGCAAGCCACGCCGATGCATGCCGGGGCGCGCGCCACGTTCACCGCGGCGATTGCCGGCGCCGCGAAGCTGGCCGCCCGCGCTGCCGAAGCCGGCGCCGATGGCGACGTACTGGCGCGCCAGGCCGCCTCCGCGCTGTACCACGTGACCAGCGCGGTCGCCATGGCCTGGGAAGCCGGCCGCATCGGCTCGGTACGGCGCATGCGCCTGGCCCAGCTGGTGCTGCGCCATCGCGTGCTGCCCCAGGATCCGCTGGCCGGCGAGGCCGAACCCGACTGGCTGGCCGACACCATCGCGCCGCCCGCCAACGGCGCCGTGAGCGCCACCGGCGAGGTGGAGCAGGTCAACCTTTTCTGACGCAGTTCCGCAGTTCCGCAGTACCGCAAAACCGACAGCCCCCGTGGCGCCCACCGGCGCCGCACAGGCCGCCGCAGCATAGGCTGCCCGGCGGAAGAAGACCTAAACCAGGAGACAAGCATGACCCTCTGGCAACGCATCGCGGCCGTCGCCGCCTGCACCCTCTGCGTAGGCGTGGCCCCCGCGCAGGCGCAGAAGGAATTCCCGTCCAAGCCGATCATGATGATCGTGACCTACCCGCCCGGCGGCCCCACCGACGTGATGGCGCGCACCCTGGCGTCCGCGCTCAAGGGCAGCCTCGGCCAGACCGTGGTGGTGGAAAACCGCGCCGGTGCCGGCGGCAACATCGGCGCCGAAGCGGTGGCGCGTGCCGAGCCGGATGGCTACACGCTGATGTTCGGCACCTCGGCCCCGCTGGCGATCAATGTCAGCCTGTACCGCAAGATCAACTACGACCCGGTAAAGAGCTTTGCGCCGGTGATCCAGATCGGGCAGCTGCCTAACGTGCTGGTGGTCAACCCATCCGTGCCCGCCAAGAACGTGAGCGAACTGATCGCGTACGGCAAGGCACATCCCGGCAAGCTCACCTATGCCTCCTCCGGCAACGGCGCGTCCTCGCACCTCGCGGGCGTGCTGTTCAACAACATGGCCGGCACCGACTTCCGCCATATCCCGTACAAGGGCACCGGTCCCGCGCTCAACGACCTGCTCGGCGGGCAGGTCAGCATGGCCTTCACCGATGTGCTCACCGCGCTGCCCTTTATCAAGAGCGGCAAGATGCGCGTGCTGGGCGTGACCACCAAGGGCCGCTCGCAGGCGCTGCCCGATGTGCCCACCGTGGCCGAGCAGGGCGTGCCCGGTTTCGACGTCTCGGTGTTCTTCGGCGTGGTCGCGCCGGCAGGCACGCCGCCGGCGGTCATCACCAGGCTCAATCATGCCTTTGCCGAAGCGCTGCAACAGCCCGAAGTGCGCAAGACCTTGCTTGCGCAGGGCCTGGAACTCGCGCCTTCGACGACGCCGGAGCAGCTCGGCAGCTTCGTCAAGGCGGAGGTGACCAAATGGCGCGGCGTGGTGCAGAAATCGGGCGCGCAGCTGGACTGAGCAAGCCGCGCCGGGGCGGCCACGCCGGCGCCCCGGCGGTGACGCTGGCCAGGCAAGGCTATGAACGATGGCCGGTTCGGCTGTAGTATCGTTGTTTGCGAACGAGCGTGCGTTTCTGCGCACCTCATGGCATGAAGCCTGTACGTGGGCACAGCAAGGCAGCGGTGCCCGCTCCGGACTTCATGACCGTCCCTCGTTCCTGCGTTTCCTGACCGCCCCCAACCGACCCCGCCTTATATGACCGATTTATCCAAGCCCACGCCCGTCAACGAATTCGCCGGTGAGGCGCCAGGCCTGCTGTTCGCCCTGCCGATGCCGATGGCCCGTGTCTTCGGGCTGACCGGCGTGCACATCGACGCCAAAGAGGCGCGCGTGCGCATGCCCTATCACCCGGACCACACCAACAGCCGCGGCGACGTGCATGGCGGCGCGCTGGCCACCCTGCTCGACTGCACGCTGGCCTGCGTCGCGCGCGGCCACGATCCCCGGCGCTTTGGCGTGGCGACGATCGACCTGTCGGTGCATTTCACGGCACCCGGGCGCGGCGAGCTGACCGCCACCGCCTGGTGCGAGCGGCGTGGCCGCTCCCTGTGCTTCGCGCGCGGCGAGATCCGCGACGAGCAGGGCGAGTTGCTGGCGCTGGCCACCGGCACCTTCAAGCTGCTCGAGCGCGCCCCTGCGGCTGCCTGAGCTCAAACGCCAATCGTCAACCGCCAACCGCCGCCAACCGCCGCAGCTACGGAAACCCATTTCATGAGCAAACTCCCTGCATCCCCCGGCGCCCTCGCCGGCATCCGCGTGGTCGATCTCTCCCGCATCCTGGGTGGCCCGTTCTGCGGCCAGATCCTCGGCGACCATGGTGCCGACGTGCTCAAGATCGAACCGCCCCAGGGCGACGACACGCGCACCTGGGGGCCTCCGTTCAAGGATGGCGTGGCCTCGTACTACTTCGGGCTCAATCGCAACAAGCGCGTGATGCGCCTGGACCTCACCACCGATGCAGACCGCGAAGTGCTGCTCGGCTTGCTGGCGGATGCCGACGTGCTGGTCGAGAACTTCAAGACCGGCACGCTGGAAAAGTGGGGCCTGGGCTTTGACGCGCTGTCGGCGCGCTTCCCGCGCCTGGTGCACTGCCGGGTCTCGGGCTTTGGCGCCGATGGCCCGCTGGGCGGCTTGCCCGGCTACGACGCGGCGATCCAGGCCATGGCAGGCATCATGAGCATCAACGGCGAGGCCGGCGGCGATCCGCTGCGCGTGGGTTTGCCGGTGGTGGATATGGTGACCGGGCTGAATGCCGCGCTGGGCGTGCTGCTGGCGCTGCAGGAGCGCGAGCGCAGCGGACGCGGCCAGTTCGTCGAGGCGGCGCTGTACGACTCGGGACTGTCGCTGCTGCACCCGCATGCCGCGAACTGGTTCATGAACGGCAAGGAGCCCACCCGCACCGGGAACGCACACCCGAATATCTATCCCTACGACACCGTCGCCACCGCCACCGATCCGATCTTCCTCGCGGTCGGCAACGACCGGCAGTTCCGCATCCTGTGCGAGTACCTGGACCTGGCCGCGCTGGCCGACGACGAGCGCTACGCCACGGCGGGCGCGCGTTCGGTCAACCGCGCCTTGCTGAAGGTGGAACTGGAAGCCCGCATGGGCAAGCTGGATGGGAAGGTGCTGGCCGATACGCTGGTGGCTGCCGGCGTGCCGTGCGCGCCGGTGCTGTCGGTGGCCGACGCCTTGCAGCATCCGCACACCGTTCACCGCGAGATGGTGGTGGAGATGGCGGATGGCTACAAGGGACTGGGCGCGCCCATCAAGCTGAGCCGCACCCCGGCCACCTACCGCTACGCGCCGCTGGCCGAGGGCGACCAGTTCCTGCCGCGCGACGCCGCCAACGATAGCGAGTAACGTCGCCGCGCCCGCCGCGCATTGCACGCGGCAGGCGCCGGTGCCCGCTCAGTGCGGCACCATGCCCGTGAACACGTAAGCCTGCAGCAGGGTGATGATGCCCACGATCACCGCGAACAGCAGGCTGTGCTTCACGGTGAAGCGGAACAACTCCGATTCCTTGCCCACCAGCCCGGTCGCCGCGCAGGCCACCGCGATCGATTGCGGCGAGATCATCTTGCCGGTCACGCCACCGGTGGTGTTGGCCGCCACCAGCAGCGTGTCGGACACGCCGATCTGGTGCGCAGTGGTGCTCTGCAGCGAGCAGAACAGCGCATTGGACGACGTATCCGAACCGGTCAGGAACACGCCCAGCCAGCCCAGGAAGGGCGAAAAGAACGGAAAGGCCGCGCCGGTGCCGGCCAGCAGCAACGCCAGCGTCGACGACATGCCCGAGTAGTTCGCGACGAACGCAAACGCCAGCACCAGCCCGATCGACAGGATCGGGCGGCGCAGTTCCGCCAGCGTCTCGCCGAAGGCGGCCAGTGCATCGCGCGGCTTCATGCGCAGCAGCACGGCGGAGATCAGCGCGGTCAGCAGGATGGCGGTGCCCACCGCCGATACCAGGTCCAGCTTGAGCACTGCCTCGTAGGCCTTGGGCTGCGCCACGATCGGCGCGGTCTTGATCACCAACTGGTCCAGCGCCGGCACATGGAACTTCAGCACCCAGCCGGCCAGCGCGCCGTTGCCGGCGAACAGCGCCTTGAACGGTTGCAGGCTCCACACGGTAACGATGGCGGTGAGGATGCCGAACGGCGCCCAGGCGCGTACGGTCTGCGCCACGGTATAGGGCGAGGCGCGGCGATTGTCGCCGGCGCCGTTGCCGACGGCACCTGCGCCAGCGGCAAGCCCGCTGCCCATGCGCGCCAGCGCGGCGGCACCGCCGCTGCCGGTCGCCACCACGCCGCCGGCACGCTGGCTTGCGCGCTTCGGCTGCCACACCTTCAGGAACAGCGTCAGCGACACCAGGCTCACCAGCGCCGAGGTGATGTCCGGCAGCTCCGGCCCGATGTGGTTCGAGGTGAAGTACTGCGTCACCGAAAAGCTGGCGCCGGTCACCAGCGCTGCCGGCCACGTCTCTTTCACGCCGCGCTTGCCATCCATGATGAATACCAGCCAGAACGGCACCGCCAGCGACAGCAGCGGCAATTGCCGGCCCGCCATCGCGCCGATGTGCATGGCGTCGATGCCGGTCACCTGGCCCGCCACGATGATGGGAATGCCCATGGCGCCGAAGGCCACCGGGGCCGTATTGGCGATCAGGCACAGGCCCGCCGCGTAGAGCGGGTTGAAGCCCAGCCCCACCAGCAGCGCCGCGGTGATTGCCACCGGCGCGCCGAAGCCCGCCGCGCCCTCCAGGAAGGCGCCGAAGGCGAAGCCGATCAGGAGCATCTGCAGGCGCTGGTCATCGGTGATGGCCAGCACGGATGCGCGGATGATGTCGAACTGCCCGGTCTTTACCACGATCTTGTAGAGGAACACCGCGGTCACGATGATCCACGCGATTGGCCACAGGCCGTAGGCAAAGCCGAAGCCCGCGGCGGCCAGCGCCTGCGGCACGGGCATGCCGTAGGCGAAGATCGCCACGCCTAGCGCGAGCAGTAGCGTGATGGCTGCTGCCACGTGGCCCTTCATGCGGAGCACCGCCAGGGCGAGGAAGAAGAAGAGGATGGGTAGCGCGGCTGCTAGCGCGGACAGCCATAGGCTGCCTAGCGGTGTGTAGATCTGGGTCCAGGGTTGCACGGTGGGTCTCCTCCGGGGATTGCGTTTGGATGAATTTGCTTTGGGGCGTTCTGGTGCTTGCGTTTGTTTTTTTGTTGTCTGGTTTTTGTTGGCTTGGGGCTTTCTCGATAGTTTTTTTGCGGCTGACTGACTGCCTGACTGCAAGGTCAAAGGCTTAAAAGCGCAAAGTCAAAGGCAGTTTCACCCCCCTGCGGG
>NZ_JFJV02000068.1:0-1271 GCF_000611145.1 Cupriavidus sp. SK-3
CAAACGGCTGGAACGGGGGCGCTTCGCATGGCCGCGCGCCGAAGGTGGGGTAGTAGCTTTGACGAGCGCGCAACTTGGCCTACTGCTGGAGGGATTCGATTGGCGGCAGCCCATCGATGCCGCCCGTCCTTGCAGTGCTTTGTAAACGTCTGTGACAACGCACGTGAGGGGAGATGTGGGCGCGTAAACTGTCTGCATGAACTCCAGCGACGCTTCGCTTCCGGAAGACATCGACGCCTTGAAGGCGCTCCTGCTCGCGCGCGAAGCGGCGCTGCGCGAGCGTGACAGCGACCTGGAAGATCTGCGCGACACCGTCGCGACGCTTCAGAAGACTCTCTCGGACCGAGCGCTGGAAATCGAGAGCCTGAAGCTGTGGATCGCCAAGCTCCAGCGAATGCAGTTCGGGCGCAAGTCCGAGAAGATCGATCGCCAGATCGAGCAACTGGAATTGCGCCTTGAGGATCTACAGGCCGACGAAGGCGCGACGGCTCTCGAGACGCGCAAGCAGCGCCCCAATGACGCGGGCAAGCCTACTGGACGCAAACCGCTCCCTGATCATCTGCCGCGCGAAGATATCGTCTATCAGCCCGATGATGCGTGCTGCCCGCAGTGCGGTGGAGCACTCGGCGATCTTGGCGAGGACATCGCCGAGCAGCTCGAGTACGTGCCCGGTCATTGGCGGGTGATTCGTCATCGTCGCCCGAAAAAAGCCTGCGCTTGCTGCGACTGCATCGTGCAGGCTGCCGCACCCAGCCGTCCCATTGATCGCGGTATGCCGGGTCCTGGCCTGCTCGCCCATGTCCTGGTTAGTAAGTTCTGCGACCATCTCCCCCTGTACCGGCAGTCAGCGATTTACGCGCGGGACGGTGTCGAATTGAGCCGATCGACGCTTGCCGATTGGGTCGGCCAGGCCAGCGCACTGCTGCGCCCTCTGGTCGATGCGATTCGACAGTACGTGATGGCGGCCTCGAAGATCCATGCCGACGACACGCCTGTACCGGTGCTTGAACCCGGCAATGGCAAGACCAAGACGGGTCGGCTCTGGACCTATGTACGTGATGACAGGCCGGCCGGATCGAAAGACACACCGGCCGTCTGGTTCGCATACAGCCCGAGTCGGTCGGGCGAATATCCGCAAGCCCACTTGAAGGGCTTCAAGGGAATCCTGCAGGCCGATGCATTCGCAGGCTACAACGCCATCTATGAACGAGGCGACGTGCGAGAGGCTGGATGCGTCGCTCACGCGAGACGAAAATTCCACGACCTGTACC
>NZ_JFJV02000069.1:0-10257 GCF_000611145.1 Cupriavidus sp. SK-3
TTGCGTGGCGTCAGCCGCTCCAGCGGCTCGATCCGGCGAATCCCGCAAGCTGCGCTACGTCTTCCGATCCACTCTGGCGGATCACGCCCTCGATGGCCGCGCCGGCCTGAGGGTTGGCCGTGATGGATACCCATGGCTTTACCGATTTCGCCATGAGCCTGTCCCGTCTGGTGGGCTTTGATCTTTGCCCGCAGCTAGCTCACCTGCGCGCCCGCCGCCTGCATGTGCCCAGGGATCATGACATACCGGCCGAACTCGCCGCAGTGGTGGACGCCGATGTCCGGTTGGTATTGATCGAACACGCCTGGGATGAACTGGGCCGCATTGCGGCATCGGTGCAGAGCGGGCAATGCACGGCGGTCCAGGCGCTGACGCGCTTCGGCACGGCGGCGAAGGGCCAGCCTGTCTATGAGGCCGGCGTTCATCTCCGTCGGCTGTTTCGCACCATCTTCCTGATCGACTATTTCACCAATCTGGCCTTCCGCCACGAGATGCAGCATGTCTTGAACCGTGGCGAGGCGGTCCACACGGTGCAGCGGGCCATTCACTATGGCAAGATTCCGCTCGAACTGACCCGCCATGATGCGTCGCTGGCGGCGGTTTCGTCGGCCCTGACCTTGTTGTCAAATGCGGTGATGGCCTGGAATACGCAGCACATGCAGCGGGCGCTCGATGCGATCGATGGGAGGCCATGCGGCCGGAAGATCTGCGCCAGATCGCACCGACTCGCTTGGATGGCATCAACTTGCGCGGCACCTTTGATTTCCCGATTGTGCGCTACGTCCATCGACTGCTGCCCAGTAGCGCTAATTCGCTAGCTCGACCGCCACTGCGCCAGCAGGCCGGGTAGGTACTTGCAACAGTTGCCGCGCTGCGCTTCGTAGCTCAGTGCCCCAGACCGATCGCCCCCTGGCCGATGACATCAAGTTCCGTCGTGCCCTGAAGGCACAGCGCGACAGGGTGAGCCCGCATTCTCTGCTGGGTCTGCTGCCAATGCAGCCCCATGATATCGCGCCAGTCACTGCTGTCGTTACCACAGAAGCGATAGGCTCCGACGGTCTCGGCCCCCAGCACCGGCACGCTGGCTGTGGGATCGGCCGCAAATCGCTCTATCAATATCGATATCCTCGCGCGCTGGTTGAGGCGCGCATCACCGAGGTCTAGTCGGGCAAATTCAGTCGCTGCCCGGTGTGCCGATTCAATCGTCAACGCGTCACCAAAAATGCGAGAGTAAGCGCGAGACTGCGGGAGTCTGCAAGTGCCGCTTCATGTCATTGAACGGTAAACCCGGTAAACCTTCCCTTTTCCTGAGCTTCCTGGTCGCCACGGGCGGCGGCCATAGATGTGGATAATCGCCTCCATCAATTACCCTCATAATAACAATGAACATAGTTCATTAAAAATGGGCTGAATTCTCGCCGTAGTCTACTTCTCGGGAAGTCCTTATAGATGCGTGGGGATAGGTGCTTACCCTAGTTCGGGGCAAGTAAAAATAACTTAAATCTGGTTGTGAAATCATTGCATTCATATATCTCATATGGCTTTGCGGGGAGTATGCAGACACTATGGCGAAGTATTCCATGTGTGGGCCTCCGATACCCCCTCGCCGTGCATATGGAAGGCACAAAACAGTTCTGGTAGTGTGGCTTCGTTTACGAATAAAAATGATCGGAGCTAACGTGGAAAAGCTTGGATTCGTTGTCGAAACGCCTTTGATACAGCGCCTGCAGCGTCGGCATTTCCTGCTGTTCGACGTACTCCCCTTGCTTCTGGTATTGGCCACTCCCCTGTATTGGTCATACCTGTACCGCAGTTATTTCGAGGTTTTATTGTTCGCTCTGATGTGGCTGGCCACGGGCCTGGGCATTACTGTCGGATACCACCGGCTATTCACGCACAAGTCATTTCAGGCGGCTTGGCCGGTACAGGTCATACTGGCCATCTTGGGGTCGATGGCGGCACAGGGCGGCGTGACGTCATGGGTAGCTATTCATCGACTCCATCATGAGAAAAGTGACTCCGAGGGTGATCTGCATTCTCCGAATCAAAATGGCACCGGGTTAGTAAATCGGCTGAAAGGACTGCTCCATTCCCATTTTTTGTGGATGAGTCGGCATCCCTATCCGAATGTGGTGCGCTATGCGCCCGACCTGCTCCGCAATGGCCATGTCGCGGCCATCAATAGGAATTACTACAGGATTGTGCTGGCGGGGATCGTGTTCCCGGCATTTGCCGGCTATCTCTACCACGGCGATGCCCGGGGCGTCCTTTCCGGCCTTTACTGGGGCGGCGTGCTTCGAATCTTTGTCCTCGAACATATTATCTGGTCGATCAACTCATTTTTGCATGTTTTTGGTGCCAGGGACTATGAAACCAAGGAGTCTAGCCGGAATGTCGGCGCACTGGGACTCATTACCTTAGGTGAATCCTGGCATAACAACCACCACAGATTCGCAAACTCGCCGAGTTTCGGATTGAAGTGGTACAACCTCGATCCTGGTTTCTGGCTGATCAAGCTGTTCGAAATAGCCGGGGTCGCATGGGATCTGCGCCTGCCGGATGCAAAGCAGGTCGATGGGCGGCGTCTCATGCGGTAACTGCAGTAATTGCGGTAATCCTCCGTATCGTGAACAACAATCAAGAACAAGGAAGATAAATGCCGGTATCTCGCTCCAGGGAAGAAATTTCAGCATGGTGCACCCAGTTCATTGTCAACAACCTGGGTATCCCGCCCGCGAAGGTCGACACCTCGCATGAGTTCGACGCGTACGGCCTCGATTCCACGGCCGCGGTAGGCCTAGTCGTCGAATTGGAAGAGTGGCTAGGCCGCCCGGTCGACCCGTCCGTGCTGTTCGAATACCCTACCATCGACGCGCTAGCGAATCATCTCGAAGGTGAGCCGGCATGAACGACAGGGCGCGTGCGCTTGAGGCCATCCAGTTTCACTACGACGTCAGCAATGACTTCTATTCGCTCTGGCTCGACGAGCGGATGGTGTATTCCTGCGCCATGTGGGATCCAGAGCGGCCAGACGAGGGCTTGGCCGCGGCGCAGCGGCGGAAGGTCGATTATCACCTCGACCAAGTGGGGGTGGAGTCAGCGAACACGATTCTTGATGTCGGCTGCGGTTGGGGTGCAATCTTGCAGCGTGGCGTCGAGCGCAATGCTAACCTGGCTCATGCAGTCGGGCTGACGCTCAGCGCTGCGCAGCACGAACATGTGACGCTAGTCGCCGCCGCCACGCCGCAGATTTCCTGTAGGCTGGAGAATTGGCTCGACCATCGGCCGGACAGCCGGTATGACGGTATCGTTTCCATCGGCGCATTCGAGCATTTTGCATCGCCCGACGATAGCGACGCGCAGCGCCTAGAGAAATACCGCGCCTTCTTTGCGTTCTGCAAAGCGCATCTGAATAAGGGAGGACGCCTGTCCATGCAGACGATCGCCTATCTCAGCATGCGTCGGACCGATGCCAGCAAGTTCATGGAGACCGAGATCTTTCCGAATTCGGATCTCCCGTATCTGTCGGAGGTAGTGCAGGCTTGCGAGGGCTTGCTGGAGGTCACTTCCGTCAGGAACGATAGGCTCGACTACGCCCGCACCTGCGGGCTGTGGCTGCAGCGGCTTCGACAGCGACGCGACGAGGCGGAAGCGGTGGCCGGCAAGGATACTGTTGCCAGGTTCGAGAAATATCTGGCCATGAGCTCCATCGGCTTTCATCAGGGAAAGCTGTGCCTCCTGCGCATGACGGCTCGCAATTCATGACGCGCATCATCTTCAACCCGTTCGCGCAGAGCTTCAGGCAGAATCCCTACCCGACGTATCGGGCTATGCGTGAGGCCGGTGCCTTTCGCGCGCTGGGGATGTGGGTGTTCGCCCGTCATGATGACGTCAAGGCGGTCCTGCGCGATCGCCGCTTCAGTTCGGCGCTCATCCCTGCCATCGTGGAGGGGCGCCTTGCCGAATTCGGCATGGTTTGTCCGGAGGTCAGCAAGCTGGGCAAAAAGGCCATTGTCTTTACCGACAATCCGGAACATGCGCGGCTCAGGCGCTTGGCCAATGTCGTTTTCAGCCGCGATCTGCTGGAGGGCCTGCGTCCGCTTGCACGGCGACTGATGCGGGAGCATTTGGACAGCTACTTGCGCGGGCTAGGCGATGACTTTATCTCGCGCGTGGCTAGGCCATTGCCCCTGAAGCTGCTGCTCTCCTGGATGGAGATCGATCATGTCCACCTGGAGGCGGTAGCGCGATGGAACCACGAGATTCGATACTTCCTCGAGCCGGGCACCGTGACGCGCGATCAGTTCGCGCAGATCTATGCGTCCCTGAAGGGATTCCTCACCTTCTTCTCGCACTATATCGAGGCGAGGCGTGCCGGAAGCGGTTCCGACCTTATCAGCCAGATGGCTACGCGCCGAACACGTGACGACAGTTTCACCGCCGAGGAAGTGGCCTATATGTGCGTCATGGCGTTTGTAGCCGGCGCCGAGACCACGCAAGCGCTGCTCGGGAATGCCGCGTGGCTGCTGGCCACCCACCCGGCAGAGCTCGAAAGACTTCTCTCCGGACAGGTGACGGTGGGGCAAGCCGCCGACGAGATACTGCGCTTCGAAACACCCTTGCAGATGACCAAGCGCGTCGCCACGGAAGATGCTTTCGTCGGCGGCGTCGACATCAAGGCAGGCGATCAACTGCTGTTGTGTCTCGCGGCCGGCAATCACGACGACGCGATATTTCCGCATGCGGATACGTTCAACATCGGCCGTGCAAATGCTGACCAGCATCTGGGTTTCGGCTACGGCGCGCATGCCTGCTTGGGCGCTCACCTTGCCCAGATCCAGGTGGAAGCATTGCTGGACGAGCTGGTGGCTCGGCGGTCGCTGCGCTTGTCGTGCGTCGCGGCGCCGGTGTGGCAATCTCATTCAGTGATTGTCAGGGGGCTGGACTCGCTCACGCTGGCAACAGATCAGAGGGGGGATGCGCTTGCAGACGATCGCCAGATTGTTGATTGAACGAGCGGAGGCCAGGCCCGAAGACACGGCATACATCATCCTCGATGACCATGGCGAGGAGGCGCAACGCCTGACGTATGCCCGGCTGTTGGCCGGCGCCGCCGAGGTCGCGCACGCCGTCGCCCGCCATGGCGCGCAGGCGAGGATCGTGATTGCCTTGCCCACGTCGGTCGAGTTTTGCCTGACGTTCTACGGATGCCTGCTGGCCGGCAGCGTGGCGGTACCGATCCCGGTGCCCAATGTACATCGGTTCGAGGCCGTGCTGAGGATCGTCAGCGGGTGCGAGGCGAGCTGCATCGTCACGCTGCCATCGCTGCTTGCCGGCTTGCGACAGGCTCTCGACGAAGCGGGCATGGCTTGGGTGAATGTCATGACCTATGACGCCCTGATTGCCGGCATCGCCGCCCCCTATCGGATGCCGTCCGCAAACCAGGTCGCGCTGCTGCAATACACCTCTGGCTCGACGGCGGCACCGAAGGGCGTGATCGTCACCCACGGCAACATCATCGCCAACGAAGTCATGATCCAGGCGGCATTTCGTCATTCAGCAGCGACGACTGTGGTCGGATGGGCGCCGCTGCACCACGATCAGGGCCTTATTGGCAACATGATCCAGCCGCTGTTTGCCGGATGCCGGTGTGTGCTAATGGCGCCGATGACGTTCCTGCGTGCCCCGCATCTCTGGCTGCAAGCCATTTCGAGGTATGCCGCGCACACCAGTGGCGGCCCCAATTTCTGCTACGACCTCTGCGTAAGCCGGGTTTCCGATGACCGTTGCCATGGGCTGGACCTTTCGAGTTGGCAGCTGGCATTCAACGGTGCCGAGCCGATCAGCGCCAGTACGCTGCGCCGGTTTGCCGATAAGTTCGAGCCGTATGGCTTTCGCTTCGAAAGTTTCTTTCTCTGTTATGGGCTCGCGGAGGCATCGTTGTATGTCTCGGGCGCCCACGCGGCGGCCTCCATGCGAGCGCTGGTCGACGCCGACGACGCACCGGTGCATGGGGGTGTTCCGCATCCCGACATGTCGCTGTTGCTGCGCCCCGCCAGCAGCGCCGCGCAAGAACAAGAAATCTGCATTGCAGGCCCGAACGTGACCTCCGGATACTGGGGGAGCCAGGGCGGCGACCTCTTCTTCGAGGCCGATGGCAAAAGCTATCTCCGCACAGGCGATACGGGCTATCTGAAGGATGGCTACCTGTATGTCACAGGCCGCGCCAAGGAGGTCTTAATCATTCGTGGCCGCAATGTCTATCCCTACGATATCGAACGTACCGTGACGGCAACTCATGAGGCTTTCCTGCCAGGCGCCTGTGCCGTGATTGCGATCGGGGCGCAGGAGAACCAGGAAATCGTTGCCGTCCAGGAGGTGGAGAGGACCGCCAGACATGCCCTCGACTACGACACCATCGCCGCATCGGTGAGACGGAATGTAGTGCGACAGCACGACGTGCTGATCAAGCGCGTCGTGTTTGCCAAGCCCGGCTTCATCCCGAAGACAACCAGCGGCAAGGTCAAGCGTGCCCAGCTTGCAATCGGGCTGCCGGACATTGCCGACGCGAATCCGAAGATCATTGCCACAGCCTGAGGAACAGAACGACATGAACAACGAAGAAATGAAGGCCTATCTTCAGTCAATCATCGCCAGGACGCCGTTCGCGGCGTCGCTGGGCGCCGAGGTACTGTCAATATCGCCGGGAAACGTGGAGCTCTGCATCCCTGTCGTACCGGAGAAAGTGCACCAACACCATGGGTTCGTCCACGGCGCAGTCATCGGTTTCGTTGCCGACAGCGCATGCGCCTGGGCCGCCGGATCGGTTGCCGGTGACGTGGTGACGTCGGAGTACAAGCTGAACCTGCTAGCCCCGGCAACGGGTGAGAAGATCATCGGCGTGGGTAGCGTGATCAAGGCGTCGTCGCGCAGTGTCGTGTCGAAGGCCGAGATCTACTCCGAAAGGGCAAACGAGCGCAAACTCGTGGCGTTTGCGGTAGCGACCATCATGAAGGTCGAGACGAAATGAGCCACACTTTCGTACATACTGGGGAGAATATGGAATCGGAAAACGCTTCTGTGGACCTGCCGGAGGGCTATCAGCCACTATTCCGTACGAGTCCGTTCCTGGATGCGACCGGGCCCTATTTCTACAAGCGGCTGGGCGAGGGGTTTACGGTCGCGCTGCGGGTGCAGGCCAAGCACACCAACGCGTCGGGCACGATTCACGGTGGACTCGTCGCGACCTTGGCGGACGTTTCCCTCGGCTACGTCACCGCGACATCGCAGCAGCCGCCCCTGCGCATGACGACGGCTAACCTCAGCATCGACTATGTCGGTACGGCAAAACTCGGCGACTGGGTCGAGGCCCACGTCAACGTTGTCAAGGCAGGTTCCCGCCTGGCGTTCGCCAATGCGCTGATCAGCACCAGCGGACGCCCGATCGCCAGCACCAGAGCTGTGTTCCTAGTCGTCGGCAACCAGCCGGATTAGCCCGCTGCAAATGGGGTACGGCGAGGCGCCGGAGCGCGCTGCCGAAAGCTGATGCTTCTACCAGCACAACAAGAATGCAGGGAGACAACACCATGTTTGGCCCAGACTTTTGTCGCGACCCGTACCCCACTTACAGGAAGCTGCGTGCCGCCGGCGCGATGCACTTTACCCCGGCATTCGGCGCACCCGGCGCTTGGCTGGTGCCGCGGTACGAAGGCGCCGCCAAGGTCTTTCACGAACCACGGCTGACGGCCAGGCGATCGCATCGCTTCTTCGATCAGTATGCCGACGAAGTCAAGGCCGAGCTCCGCGAGTTTGCAAGGATCTTCAAGATGTGGGTCGTGTTTCTCGATCCACCGGATCATGGCATCTGGCGCAAAGTCATGATGGCGGGCTTCTCGCCCAGCCGTGTGAAACTGATTCAACACGAGGTGGCATCAACCGTCACGCGCCTGCTCGACCGGGCCGAGGACGCGGGCGAGTTCGACTTCATTGGTGAATTCGCATACCGGCTGCCCATCCTCGTCATGGCCAATGTTATGGGAGTCAAGGCCGACGACAACGACGCGTTCGTCGGCTGGGCGGACGATATTGCCCGGTTTTTCGGCAATCCCGGCGCGCCGGTCGACGTCGCCAGGCAAGCACAGGCCGCGGTAATTTCGCTGCAGGATTACTTCAGGCGCGTCATCGCCGAGCGCGTGGCCGAACCGCACGACGACGTCATCAGCCAGATGGTCGCCGCGATCCGGGCGCATGTACGGGATGACGACGAGCGCACGACCTTCCTCTATGACATGTTGCCCGCACAGTGCGGCGGGCTGTTGTTCGCTGGCCATGAGACGACCAGCAATCTGATCGGCAATGGCATGCATGCCCTGTTTCGCCACGAGGACCAGCTCGCGAAGTTCGTCGGTGAGCCCGGTCTCGTCGCCCAAGTTGTCCGTGAGGTCATCCGCTACGATACCTCGGCGCAACTCAGTAGCCGTATGGTCGCGGAACCCTTCGAGTTTCTCGACCAGCGCCTGGAGCCCGGCCAGATCGTGATTGCGCTGACCGGCTCGGCAAACCGGGACGAGCGGGTCTTTCCGGACCCGGATGCCTTCAGGATCGAGCGGCAGGACGAAGCCGCGCCATTGACGTTTGGATACGGGCGGCACTATTGCCTGGGGTCGCACCTGGCCACCCTGGAGGTCGGTACGGCTTTGCGTCAGCTGGTGGAGCGCTTTCCCCGCATCGCTCCGATTGATACCACACTGGAGTGGACCAACAACTTTAACTTCCGCGGCATCCGGTCGATGCGCGTCAGTGTGCGGTAACGGCAATGAAAAAGGTCGAATCTGGCAGCGATTTCATTTCGGAGCGTGCGCGTTGCACGTATTGGCTGTTCACGCTGGCAACCTTCTGCATCTTCCTCTCCGGGTCGAGCAATGCGTTCTTCGCGCCGGTTCTGCTCGATGCGCGGTTTTCGGAAGCACAGGTCGGCATGCTGCTTTCCAGCGGTGCCATTCCTGTGGTGCTGTGCACGCTGCTTGCTGGTGCCTGCGTGCAGAGGTATGGCCCCGGCGCCGTGATTCGCGTGGGCGTTGCGATGATCTTTATCGGCTTCGTGCTATTCCAGTTCGCTGTGAACGCGGCGTCCCTGCCCGGAACAGTGATGGCCATGATGATGCTGACCGCCGGCGTCGGCGCGTTCATGCCCACCGCGTTTCTTTATGTGCGAATGCTGCTGACGCCCAGGCGTCTAGTGCGCTACGTCGGCATTTACAGTGCGATGCTTCAGCTTCCAACGCTTTTCGGGCCGCTGTTCGCGCAGTACGTGTTCGAGCACTGGGGACGAGGTCGCTTCTTCTTGGTTGCGTCCATTCCCTGTGGCATTGCAATGCTCTGGCTCGGTCTCACCCAGTTCCGGCGCGAAGGGTCCGCTCCCGTCGTGTCGTCTGCCGGCCATGGCTACCTGGATACTGTCCGGCGCGGATTGCCATGGGGACCGAATGTGGCGGGCTTTGCCGCCGGGATGCTGTTTGGCGCGGTCAACGCATTCATTGCCGTGGCACTCATGCGCCGTGGCGTGCCCGTGACGTATTTCTTCACGGCGTTCGCGACGGGCTACCTTGCCATGCGCGGCCTGATGGCATTCCTCGACGAACTCAGCAAGCCGGCCGTGATATGCATCGGCATTGCCTTGATGATAGCCGGGATTGCCTCGGCCATGTCCGACAGCGGCGGCTCCACGCGGACCATCGTGGGCGGTTGCCTGTTCGGGCTGGGATACAGCGTGGTCTATCCGCTTTGCACGATTTGGGTTTCGGAATCATTCGTCCCGGAGCAACGCAGCCGCCCGGTCGCGATCTTCAACGCCATCTTCACGTTCTCGGTGCAGGTGGCGCCGTTATTTGCAAGCCTCATTCTCCAGGTCGGCGGCATGGGCGCGCTCCGGGCTACGCTGGTGATCGGCGGTGGTGCCACTGTGCTCGGGCTCTTGCTCCACAGCGTGCGTGCGCCGGCCTCCCGCAGCCAGGAGCTGTAAGGCTTTTCGCGGCATTGTCGCAGTAGGCTCCGGTAGAATGAGCCGGTTGCGAAGTCCAACTGCACACTGGTATGGAGTGGCGCGGCGCGGCATTTCGGGCCAGCTCGAATACCGTCACTACGATGTGTTCACGGTGCTAGACAAGCCGGCCGAGATCAATCCGGACGGCTTGGCGCTGAGTTTCGGCTACGATCGCGAAGGCATCGTAAAGCCAGAAATGACACATAAGCCTAGAA
>NZ_JFJV02000070.1:0-1191 GCF_000611145.1 Cupriavidus sp. SK-3
AGTCGAGGATCTTTGCCACGACGCCGGCGCCGACGGTACGACCGCCTTCACGGATGGCGAAACGCAGGCCTTCTTCCATGGCGATCGGGGCAATCAGCTTGACCGTGATCGACACGTTGTCACCCGGCATGACCATTTCCTTGTCCTTCGGCAGCTCGATCGAGCCAGTCACGTCGGTCGTACGGAAGTAGAACTGCGGGCGGTAGTTGTTGAAGAACGGGGTGTGACGGCCGCCTTCGTCCTTCGACAAGATGTAGACCTCGCCGGTGAAGTGCGTGTGCGGCTTGATCGAACCCGGCTTGCACAGCACTTGGCCGCGCTCGACGTCTTCGCGCTTCGTGCCGCGCAGCAGCAGACCCACGTTGTCGCCGGCTTGACCTTGGTCCAGCAGCTTGCGGAACATTTCCACGCCGGTGCAGATGGTCTTGACCGTCGGCTTGATACCAACGATTTCGATTTCTTCACCGACCTTGATGATGCCGCGCTCGATACGACCGGTCACAACCGTGCCACGGCCCGAGATCGAGAACACGTCTTCCACCGGCATCAGGAAGGTACCGTCGATGGCACGTTCCGGCGTCGGGATGTAGGTGTCCAGCGCGTCGGCCAGGGCCAGGATCGCCACTTCGCCCAGTTCGCCCTTGTCGCCTTCCAGTGCCAGCTTGGCCGAACCCTTGATGATCGGGGTGTCGTCGCCGGGGAATTCGTACTTGGACAAGAGCTCGCGCACTTCCATTTCGACCAGCTCGAGCAGCTCGGCGTCGTCGACCATGTCGCACTTGTTCAGGAACACGATGATGTAAGGCACGCCAACCTGGCGGGCCAGCAGGATGTGTTCGCGGGTCTGGGGCATGGGGCCGTCAGCGGCCGAGCACACCAGGATCGCGCCGTCCATCTGCGCTGCGCCCGTGATCATGTTCTTCACATAGTCAGCGTGGCCCGGGCAGTCAACGTGTGCGTAGTGACGGTTAGCCGTTTCGTACTCGACGTGGGCGGTATTGATGGTAATACCGCGTGCCTTTTCTTCCGGTGCTGCGTCGATTTCGTCGTACTTCTTGGCGGCGCCGCCAAACTTGGCTGCCAACACCGTAGCAATCGCGGCCGTCAGCGTGGTCTTGCCATGGTCAACGTGACCAATCGTGCCAACGTTCACGTGCGGCTTAGTCCGCTCGAACTTTTCCTTTGCCATTT
>NZ_JFJV02000071.1:0-797 GCF_000611145.1 Cupriavidus sp. SK-3
ACCTCCGGACCACGTCACGCAGTCCCCCAACCTTGAACTCGTTGCCCACAGGAGCCCCCCCCCAAATGGCCGAACTGATGAACCGTGATGATTTCCGTGCCGCCCTTGAAAACGCCATCAAGGGCAAGAGCGCCAACAAGGCCCCCTTCAGCGTGGCCTGGGCCAGCGGCAAGCTCTCCCGCGACCACCTCGCGCGCTGGGCCGAGAACCATTACCACTACGTCGGACCCTTCGCCGACTACCTCGCCTACATCTACGCCCGCACCCCCGACCGCTTCACCGAAGCCAAGGACTTCCTGCTCGCCAATATGTACGAGGAAGAAATCGGCGGCGACCGCCATACCGACCTGCTGATCCGCTTTGCCGAAGCCTGCGGCACTACCCGCGAGCGCGTGATCGACCCCGACAATATGTCCGCCACCACCCGTGGCCTGCAAAGCTGGTGCTACGCCGTGGCCATGCGCGAAGACCCGGTCGTCGCCGTCGCCGGCCTGGTGGTTGGCCTGGAGTCCCAGGTGCCCTCGATCTACCGCAAGCAGACCCCGACCCTGCGCGACAAATATGGCTTCACCGACGAGGAAGTCGAATTCTTCGACCTGCATATCGTCTCCGACGAGATCCACGGCGAACGCGGCTACCAGATCGTGCTGGAACACGCCGACACGCCCGAGCTGCAGCAGCGCTGCCTGAAAATCTGCGAGATCGGCGCACAGATGCGCCTGCTCTACACCACCGCGCTCTACCACGACTACGTCGCCCAGGAGATCTCCCTGCCTGAACTCGGCATGGCCGCCTGA
>NZ_JFJV02000072.1:0-616 GCF_000611145.1 Cupriavidus sp. SK-3
GTACGGAACCTCGTGACGCTGTGCAAGTACCACAAGCTGGACCTGCGCCAGCACTGGACGCTGCAGAAATCCAAGGACTTCCTGGAACTGCTGACCAAGTCCGAGATGAAGGTTCTTGCCGATGAGCTTGGCATTCGTAAAGCACTCGGTGACAACTTCGCCAAGGTCTTCAATAAGTCCAAGCCGGAACTGATCGAGGCACTCCTCAACGTCGAAGGTTTCGACTACGCGGGCAAGCTGCCTAAAGTCCTCTGCTTCTGACCGCCACGCCGCGGCCAGCTTTCCATTCCCTTATCCCGTTTATCAAGGATCTATCCATGTTTCAGGAACTCGTTCCACTCGTCGCCGCGTGCGACAAGGTTGTGCTCACGCTGTCCATGAAGGGCGACGTGATGGCAGTGGTTGTCGCGCCGGTAGTTTCCAAGGCCGCAGATGCGGCGTTGGCAACGCCTCTCGCGCTCACCGCCTCGCCGGCGGAGCTCGATGAGGGCTTCGCCCAGGCCATCGCTTCGGTGTCGGTGACGCACCGCTCGCTCGCCGAGCAGGTGGAGGCTACCGCTTCCATCCTGAAGGCTGCGGCCAGCGCCCAAACTGCCAAGGCACAGAAAGCGCTGAC
>NZ_JFJV02000073.1:0-621 GCF_000611145.1 Cupriavidus sp. SK-3
GACCTCGGAGAATATTGCGCTCTCCGTCTCGAACGCCGCGTCGCAGTGGGACGCGCGCACTGAGATGTGCGAGCACAAAGGTATTGGTCATCCGGACAGCATTTGCGACGGGGCGGTCGAGGCTGGTGCCCGCGCCCTATGCCGGGCTTACCTCGAAACCTACGGGTCAATCCAGCATTTCAATCTCGACAAGGCGCTGATGATTGGTGGCATGAGCGCACCGAGATTTGGCGGCGGCGAACTGCTGCGCCCAATGCGATTGATAGTCTCCGGCCCGGTTACCGAACTTCGGTCGACCACGGCTGAAGCAGTCGTTGAGCAGGCCATTCGCGAGTACCTGACAGCGAGCTTAGGCGAGATTGGAAATCAGGTTCGCATCGAGCTCATTCTGCGCCCTTCGGCTCCGAACCTCCGGCGGGTGACTGGCTCCTCAGTCCCACTGGCCAATGACACGTCCTTTGGTGTCGGCTATGCACCATATTCCAGCCTCGAAAGCTCGGTGCTGTCTGTCGCGCGCCTCCTCGGCTCACGTGGATTCAGGGACGCTTTCAAGGTGGCAGGCCACGACTACAAGGTCATGGGTAGTCGACTGGATGCGCATCACCGCCTCACCGTTGCTCT
>NZ_JFJV02000074.1:0-1240 GCF_000611145.1 Cupriavidus sp. SK-3
CCGATCAGCATGCGGCGGATTTCCGACGTGCCGGCGCCGATCTCGTACAGCTTGGCGTCGCGCCACAGCCGGCCGACCGGGTATTCGTTGATATAGCCGTTGCCGCCCAGGATCTGCACCGATTCGCCGGCCATCCAGGTGGCCTTCTCGGCGGTGTACAGGATGACCGCGGCGCAGTCCTTGCGCACCTGGCGCACGTGTTCGGTGCCCAGCGAATCCAGATTCTTGCCCACCGTGTACAGGTAGCTGCGCGCTGCCTGCAGCGTGGTGTACATGTCGGCCACCTNTGAATCCAGGTTCTTGCCCACCGTGTACAGGTAGCTGCGCGCCGCCTGCAGCGTGGTGTACATGTCGGCCACCTTGCCCTGGATCAGCTGGAACTCGCCAATGCTCTGGCCGAACTGCTTGCGGTCGTGGATGTAGGGGGTGATGACGTCCATGCAGGCCTGCATGATGCCGACCGGGCCGCCGGAGAGCACCGCGCGCTCGTAGTCCAGCCCGCTCATCAGCACCCTGGCGCCGGCGTTTTCCGCGCCGAGGATGTTCTCGACTGGCACTTCCACGTCCTGGAACACCAGCTCGCNTTGGCGCCGGCGTTTTCCGCGCCGAGGATGTTCTCGATGGGCACTTCCACGTCCTGGAACACCAGCTCGCCCGTGTGCGAGCCGCGCATGCCCAGCTTGTCCAGCTTCTGCGCCACCGAGAAGCCCTTCATGCCCTTCTCGACGATAAAGGCGGTCATGCCGCGTGCGCCCAGGTCCGGCTCGGTCTTGGCGTAGACCACCAGCACATCGCAGTCCGGGCCGTTGGTGATCCACATCTTGGTGCCGTTGAGCACGTAGCGGTCGCCCTTGAAGTCGGCGCGCAGCTTCATGCTCACCACGTCGGAGCCGGCATTGGGCTCGCTCATGGCCAGCGCGCCGATCCAGTCGCCGGAGACCAGCTTGGGCAGATATTTGGCTTTTTGCGCGGGGGTGCCGTTGCGGTGGATCTGGTTCACGCACAGGTTGGAGTGCGCGCCGTAGGACAGGCCGACCGAGGCGGAAGCACGGCTGATCTCTTCCATCGCGATCATGTGGGCCAGGTAGCCCATATTGGCGCCACCGTACTCCTCCGCCACGGTGATGCCGAGCACGCCGAGATCGCCCATCTTCTTCCAGGCGTCCATCGGGAACTGGTCGGTGCGGTCGATCTCCGCGGCGCGCGGAGCGAGTTCGGCCTGCGCCCAGTTGCGCACGGA
>NZ_JFJV02000075.1:0-295 GCF_000611145.1 Cupriavidus sp. SK-3
CAGGCCGGCGACGTGCGTCCGCACCGGGTCCCGCAGTGGCTACACAGCCCGGATCCGGTCTTTCGCGAGAAGGTCAATGAGATATGCAAGCTGTACCGCAAGGCGCCTCGCGACGCGGTGGTGCTCAGTATCGACGAGAAGACCGGCATTCAGGCCATCGAACGCAAGTACCGGGGACGCGCGCCCGCGCCGGGGCGGCTGCGTCGTCGTGAGTTTGAATATGTTCGTCACGGGACCCAGGCATTGATTGCGGCACTGGACGTCCATACCGGACAGGTGCTGGCAGAATGCCGCG
>NZ_JFJV02000075.1:366-611 GCF_000611145.1 Cupriavidus sp. SK-3
AAGTGCGTACCCGGGCAAACAGGTGCACGTCGTCTGGGATAACCTGAACACGCATCGCGCCGAAGCCGTCAGGCAGGCCTTCAACGCGCGGCACAATGGGCGGTTTCACTTCCACTTCACACCATTGCACGCGAGTTGGGTCAATCAGATCGAGCTCTGGTTTGCCTGCTACACGCGCCGAGTGCTGCGCCAAGCGAGCCACACCAGCATCGCCCACCTGCGCGAACGCACCGAGCAGTTTGTCC
>NZ_JFJV02000075.1:707-10193 GCF_000611145.1 Cupriavidus sp. SK-3
GCATGCCAGCCCTCCCCGCCAAACACTACGCTGCCGAATTGCAGCGGCGACTGCGCAGCCTGCTCGGCCACGAGCAGATCGTCACGCAAGCTTACGGGCGTCACCTGCCGATCAAACGTCTGGACGACGAGGAGCCGACGGTGGTGTCTCGGCTGACCGAGCTCGGCCGCAATCGTTATGGCGCTGCCTTTCGCACTCATAGTGGGCGTTGGGAGCCGTTGCCAGGCGCAGGCTCGCTCGACTAGATGGCCCAGTTGGTCGTCACGCGCTCCTGGAGCCGTACCTACAGGCTGATAACTATTAAATCTATTTACGGGACGTTGTACTAGCTCTTCCAAGCACATTTTCGGGGCGAGCAGCGGGAATGATGTTGAAAAAGTGCTTTGGTTAGCACTATGCGAGTGCTCATAAGGCATGACGCGTCGTTTTTTTGACAGGGCATATCTTGTCGTCTGCGACATCTTATGGCTTGGCTCCTCACTGCCTCTGTTGGCATCTTGCATACGTACTATCACCTAATGCTGCGATGCGTCATTCCTTTTGCTATACTAGGGAAAACCCGATGAGGGTTATCCCTGAAAGGAAGAAAACCATGAACTCGCAATCCGATATCAAGATGACCGACCAACTCGAACGCGAACTGATTGAACGCGAACTCGGTCCCCGCAGCCCGGCCTTTATCGATGACGTGAAGAGCGCCATCGCCGCCGTGCAAGACGTGTTTGGCCGCCTGCAAAGCCAGGCTCGCAAGGCAAAGGTCGTTTTCGCGAACGGCTGATTGCCGAATTGCCAGAGCACCGACATCAAGAAGCGCGAATCAAGAGTAATTGCTGCTGTAGTGCACTGTAGTTAGCTATTGTTTGTTGTTGATGTATGTAGTCTTGGTTTGACGGCTGTACCACTGCCGCTCGCGCCGCGCCCCGGCGCGCGTTGAAAAGCGAGGGCAGGCACTACGTGAAACCGGCGTGGATGTTTCCACGCGGCAAGACCGGCCAACGCGTCGCTCCATGGAGCGCAACGCTTCTTGGCCGGTTTTTTTATTTGATACTCACCGGGCCGCGCTCACCGGCTTCCACTTTCGGCCGCCGCCTTCCGGGCAGACCAGTTTCCCCGCCTTGTGAGTTTGCCTAACAACGCTTGCCAGGCGTTTTCCTTTTGAAGCCGTGCGGGATGGCGTTATCGTGGAGGCCCCTGTCTTCTGCGGCACTCCGCGCTCGCCATGCTGTCGCCCCGGCTCGTCCTTTGCCTGCTGATCACCTATCTGGTTTGGGGCACGACCTATCTCGCAATCCGCTTCACGCTGGAGAGCTTCCCGCCGTTCCTGATGATGGGCTCGCGCTTTGTCTGCGCGGGCCTGCTGCTGGCGTTGTGGCTGCGGTATCGCGGTGCTGCCATGCCGACGCTGCGCCAGTTGCGCAATTGCGCCGTGCTGGCGGGCTTCCTGCTGGTCGGCGGCATGGGGCTGACTGCCGTGGCCGAGCAGACCATTTCCTCCGGAGCGACCACCGTGATGATCGGCGCGATGCCTATCTTTGGTTTGTTCTGGGGATTCTGCTTCGGCGGGCGGCCGCGCTGGTATGAGGGGCTGGCCATCGCGCTGGGCAGCCTGGGCATCCTGTTGCTGACCGGCGGCGCGGAATTCCGCGCGAGCGCCACCGGGGTTGTGGCATTGCTGACGGCCATTGCCAGCTGGTCATTCGGCTCGCAGATCGCCAGACACCTGGACCTGCCACGCGGCGCGGTGGCGTTTGCCGCGGAGATGCTGCTGGGTGGGGCCATCCTGCTGGCGATTTCCGCTGCGCTCGGCGAACCCTGGCCGCGCACCGTCAGCAGCCAGGCGTGGTGGGCCTGGGTTTATCTGGTGGTGGCGGGATCGCTGGTGGCGTTTTCCGCCTACATGTATCTGGTGGCGAACGTCTCGCCGACGATTTCCAGCAGCTATGTCTATGTCAACCCGCCAGTGGCCCTGGCGGTAGGCGCCTGGCTGGGCAGCGAGCAGATCGCGCCTCAGACCCTGGGTGCGGTGGCGCTGATCCTGGGGGCGCTTGCGGTGCTTAGCCTTGGTACCTGGCGCGGCGCGCGGGCGGTCGCGGCGACGTGACTTCCGGAGGCCGCCGGAGGCAACAGGCGGGGCGGCGGCTCAGGATTCGGATTGTTCTTCGATCCACATCGACAGGCGTGCCTTGTAGGCCTGCTGGATATGCCGGCGCGTGATTTGCTCGGCGAGCGCTGGATCGCGCTGTTCCAGGGCTTCCACCAGTGCGATGTGGTCTTCGTAGGAAACCTGCGCGCGTCCCGGCAGCGCCAGCGTGGTGCGGCCCAGCAGCGCCATCGACTCGTGCAGGGAGCGTAGCGTCTTGAGCAGGTAGCGGTTGTGCGCGCAACGGTGCAGGGTTTCGTGGAAGAGCCGGTTGTTGGCGGCGAGCTTGTCGGGCTGGTCGGCGATGGCGAGGTCGCGCTGGACGATATCACGCAGCAGCGAGATTTCCACATCGGTGGCGTGACGCGCGGCGAGCGCGGCGGCGGTGCCTTCCAGCACTTCGCGCATGACGTAGAGCTCGCTGACCATGCTGGCGTCGAGTCGCGTCACCATCATGCCGCGGTTGGGCTCGTTGACGACGAGGCCTTCGGACTCCAGGCGCGATAGCGCTTCGCGCACCGGCGTGCGCGACAGTCCCAGCGTGGCCGCCAGCTCCACTTCGCGCAGGCGGGTGCCGGAGGGCAGTTGCCCAGCCTGGATGGCGTTGCGCAGGTGCTGGTAGGCCCGCTCGGCGCGGGGCAGGGAATCATCGGGACCGGTGCCGGCAGCGCCGGCGAGATCTGCGGAAGTCATGGGAGACGGTCGAAACCGTGGTCGTTATGTGTTGTTGTCGTAATGGCGCAAGGCACGGCAGCCGGGGAGGGTGGACAGCCGGCTGCCTGGTTGCCGTGATGATACCCGCTCCACGCCCGGCAACATCATGCCAGCAGTATGTCCGTCACCAGCCTGCTCAGAGCGGCGGGCATCGCCCGGCCATCGTGCGGAATGCTGCCAACGCTCAAGTGCCATGGCCCGTCGGCGAGTTGAACGGGTGGTACTGGTATAGCCAGGTTTCCGACAGCGGCTTCCCGTCCAGGCGCAGGAACAGGCGCAGGTCGACCGGCTCCTTGCCTTCGGCGGTGAGATCGAACTGGGCACGCCAGTGCCCGGCGACGCCACTGGGCACCGCTTCGGTAAATATATAGGAAAAGGTGCCGCGCGAACTGCTCAGTACCGCTTCCGGCTTGGTGCCGTAGGGCAGTTTCTCCAGCGGCGCCCCCTTGAACTCCACCATGAACTTGCGCACGCCTTGCGGGCGTGCCTGTCCGGGCTGCCCGCCGTTGCCCAGCCGGGTAGCCACGCAACGCGCAAGCGGGGTGGGATAAGGCTCGTCGGCCAGCCAGTGCAGCCGGTAGCGCAAGCGGAAGCTGCTGCCGGCCTTGGCTTGCGCCTTGGGCACCCACATCGCGACGATGTTGTCGTGGATCTCGTCGTCGGTGGGAATCTCGATCAGTTGCACCGTGCCAACACCCCAGCCGTCGCGCGGCTCGACCCACAGGCTGGGCCGCCGCTCGTAATGGACGCCATCCTGGTAGTGATCGAAGTTGCGATCGCGCTGCAGCAGGCCGAAGCCGCGCGGATTGTCATCGCCAAAGCTCGACGCCATGGTGCGTGGCGGGTTGTTGAGCGGGCGCCAGATATGTTCACCGGCCCCGTTCCAGATCGCCAGGCCGTCGGAATCGTGCACTTCCGGGCGCCAGTCCACGGCGGTGCCCTTGCTGGCTTCCGAGAACCAGCACATCGACGTCAGCGGCGTCAGGCCCAGGCGCGCCACATCCTTGCGCAGGAACAGCGCGCAATCGATATCCATCAGCACGCCTTTGCCGCGCTGCATGACGAAGCGGTACGCGCCGGCCACGCTGGGGCCATCGAGCAGGGCATAGACCGTGACGCTGTCGCCGTTGCCCGCGGGCGTCTCGAAATAGAAATGCGTGAAGCTCGGAAACTCCTCCGGCTTGCCGGTCTCGGCCACGTCGATGGCAATGCCGCGCGCGGACAGGCCGTACTGGTAAAGCTCGCCGATGGCACGGAAATACGAGGCCCCAAGGAAGGCCGCCCAGTCGTTCTTCTTCCAGTCGAGTTTCTTCTGGTCAGCCAGGCGGCTTTCCTGGAGGCGGAAGCCGGCAAAGCCGCTGCCGCGCGCCAGCTTGTGCGCCGGGCTGTCGGCCGGCATGTCGAAATACGACTCGTCATACACGATCTCGCGCGCCGCCGGCGCGCCCTTGGCGCTGTCAATCACGTGCATGCGCACCGGCTGGCGGAAGAAGGTGCCCAGGTGGAAGAAGGTCACCGGGAACTGGCCGGGCCCGTCCGCGAACAGCGCGTCATCGGTCCTGAAGCGAATCTTGCCGTGCGCCTCGTAGTCGATCCTGGCGAGGATGTCGGCCGGCGCCGTGGCGGGGGGCGCATAAGCCCGGCCAGCCAGGGTGCGGGCTTGCTCAATCAGGGTGTCGAAGCTGAAGGGGCGGGTGTCGCCCAGCTTGATCTTGCCGGCCGCCAGCACGGATGGTGTGATGCCGAGGGCCGCCAGGGCAGCGGAAGCGGTCGCGGAAACGAGCAGGGTGCGGCGATTCATCATCGAAGGCAGGGATCCTTGGCGCAACACGCCGGTATGGGGGCAGAACTCTGAATGACGCTTGGGGTGAAGGAAAGTTCGGAAAAGGGTGATTGAAAGTGCTGTAAATGGCGTTTTTTGGGGCTTAAACGGCCACCGAGGTCCCGCGCAGCGTAGATGGCCGTGCCACACGTGTCAGGGGTGCCGCCGGGCAAGATTGAGGTTGTACTCTTTTTCTGTGGGATATAGTATGTGATATATCAATGGATGTACCCACAAAACCACTGGGAGACAACTGATGAAAGTGTGTATCTATGGTGCCGGCGCCATCGGCGGCTATATCGGCGTTCAGCTTGCCCTGGCGGGCGCCGAAGTCAGCCTGGTCGCACGCGGCCCCCACCTCGCCGCGATGAAGGCCAACGGCCTGCGCTTGCTGTGCGACGGCGAGGAGCGGGTGGCCAGGGTCAACTGCACCGACGACCCCGCCCGGCTGGGGCCGCAGGATTACGTCTTCATCACCTTGAAGGCGCATTCCGTGCCGGGCGTGGTGGACCTGATGCAGCCCTTGCTCGGGCCGAAGACGGCCATCGTGACTGGCGTGAACGGCATTCCCTACTGGTACTTCCATCAGCATGGCGGCCCGCTGGCCGGTACCACGCTGGAAAGCGTGGACCCGGGCGGGCGCCAGTGGCGCGGCCTGGGTCCCGAGCGTGCGATCGGCTGCGTGCTGTATCCCGCCGCGGAGATTGCCGAGCCCGGCGTCATTCGCCATGTCTACGGCAAGAAGTTCCCGCTCGGCGAGCCCGACGGCAGCAAGTCGGCGCGCGTCAGCCACCTGAGTGAAATGATGGTGGCCGCCGGGCTGGACGCGCCTATCCGCGACAATATCCGCGACGAGATCTGGCTTAAGCTGTGGGGCAACCTGTGCTTCAATCCGATCAGCGCGCTTACGCACGCCACGCTGGATATCATCACTTCCGATCCCGCCACCCGCGGGCTGTCGCGGGCGATGATGCTGGAAGCCCAGGCCATTGCCGAGCGCTTCGGTGTGCATTTCCGCGTCGATGTGGAGCGCCGCATCGACGGCGCCGGCGCGGTGGGTGCGCACAAGACTTCCATGCTGCAGGATCTGGAAGCGGGGCGCGCGATGGAGATCGACCCCTTGCTGACCGTGGTTCAGGAAATGGGGCGGCTGGTGCGGCAGCCCACGCCGATGGTGGACACGGTGCTGGGCCTGATCAAGCAGCGCGAAAGGATGGCGCAGGCGGCTTGAGCGGGATTGCCGGGCAGGCATTCCGGTAGGACATGGCCGCGCCGGCCTACTACGGCGGCGCACCATGTGATATACCATATACGTAAAACCGCCGTCCCCGGCAGCCGATTTATGTCAATTGTGCATTTTGCTATGCATTCGACTCATGTGATGGCTGCTTTTGGTAAGCTAGGCGGCAAGCTGCCGGCCACTGCCCTGTGCGCCGAGGCGCTGGTATCAACAAGAGCCCATACATGTCTGTGCAAAGCCCATCCGCCGTTCAGCCAGCTGGACTGACCCTGTCCCTGCAACCCATCAATGCCGGCGCCAGCCTGCGCGACCAGGCGTACGCCATGCTGCGCCAGGCCATTGCCGACGCCGATATCTATCAGTCGACCGAGGAAATCCGGCTGGACGAGCGTGTCCTGAGCGAAGCGCTAGGCGTGAGCCGCACCCCCATCCGCGAAGCCATGACGCTCCTGGAGCAGGAGGGGTTCCTGCGCACGGTGCCGCGGCGCGGCATCTACATCATGCGCAAGACCAAGCGCGAGATCGTGGAAATGATCCAGGTGTGGGCGGCGCTGGAGAGCATGGCCGCGCGCCTTGCTACCTTGCATGCCAGCGACGCGGAGATCGCGCAGTTGCGCCATATGTTCGACAGCTTCCGCGATGCGACGCCGGCCGAGCATATCGAGGAGTACTCCGACGCCAATATCGCCTTCCACCAGGCGATCGTGCAGTTGTCGAAGTCGCAGATCATCATGGACTCGATCAAGAATATCTTTGTCCATGTGCGCGCGATACGGAAGATGACGATCTCGCAGAGTGATCGCGCCTCGCGTTCCATCGTCGATCACTTGCGGATCATCGAGGCGCTGGAGAAGCGCGATACCGAGCTGGCGGAGAAGCTGGTGCGCCAGCATTCGCTGGACCTCGCCGATTATGTCGAGAAGCACTGCGATTTCCTCGATTGAGCAGGAAGCGTCCCGCACGCTATGGGCTGCTATGGGCTGCCATGGCAATAAGAAAAACGGCGGATTCTGTCCGCCGTTTTTTCATTGACAACGCGACAACGCAAATGTGCTACGCGCCCATCGCCTCCACCATGGTCTTGCCCAGTTCGGCCGGCGAGCGCGCTACCTGGATGCCGGCGTCGCGCATGGCGTCGATCTTGGCCTCGGCGGTCCCCATGCCGCCGGAGATGATGGCCCCCGCATGCCCCATGCGCCGGCCCGGCGGGGCGGTGGTGCCGGCGATAAACCCCACCACGGGTTTGGCCTGCCCGCCGCTGCGCGCATCGCGCAGGAACTGCGCGGCTTCTTCCTCGGCAGAGCCGCCGATTTCGCCGATCATGATGATGCCTTCTGTGTCGTCGTCAGCCAGGAACATCTCCAGGCAATCGATAAAGTTGGTGCCGTTGACCGGATCGCCGCCGATACCGATGCAGGTGCTCTGCCCGAGCCCTGCGGCCGTGGTTTGCGCCACCGCTTCATAGGTCAGCGTGCCGGAACGGGACACCACGCCGATCTTGCCGGGGCGATGGATATGGCCCGGCATGATGCCGATCTTGCATTGTCCCGGCGTGATCACGCCCGGGCAATTTGGCCCGACCAGACGGCTGCCCGACCCGGATAGCGCACGCTTGACCCGCACCATGTCGATCACCGGGATACCTTCGGTAATGCACACGATCAGGCCGATGCCCGCGTCCACGGCTTCCACGATGGCGTCGGCCGCGAAGGGCGGGGGCACGTAGATGACGGAGGCGTCGGCGCCCGTGCGCTCCACCGCGGCGGCTATGGTGTCGAACACCGGGAGCCCGAGATGCGTCTCGCCGCCCTTGCCGGGGGTGACGCCGCCGACCATGCGTGTGCCGTAGGCCAGCGCCTGTTCAGAGTGGAAGGTACCTTGCGCGCCGGTGAAGCCCTGGCAGATTACCTTGGTGTCTTGATGGATCAGTACGGCCATGTCATTTCCCTCCCTTATCGCCGTTATTGCCAGCTTGCACGCGCGCTTGCACTGCCTTGACCACTTTCTGCGCGGCGTCGGCAAGGTGATCGGCCGACAGGATCGGCAATCCGGAGTCGCGCAGGATGGCCTTGCCGAGTTCCACGTTGGTGCCTTCCAGTCGGACCACCAGCGGGACCGTCAGGTCGATCTCGCGCGCGGCGGCCACCACGCCTTCGGCGATCACGTCGCAGCGCATGATGCCGCCGAAGATATTGACCAGGATGCCCTTGACCTTGGGATCGTCGAGGATCAGGCGGAAGGCCGCCGTCACACGTTCCCTGGTGGCGCCGCCGCCCACGTCGAGGAAGTTGGCCGGCTCCCCGCCGTAGAGCTTGATGATGTCCATGGTGGCCATGGCCAGCCCGGCGCCGTTGACCATGCAGCCGATGCTGCCGTCGAGCTTGACGTAGTTCAGCCCATGGCGGGCCGCCGCGGATTCGGCGGGATCTTCCTCGGTTTCGTCGCGCAAGGCTTCGATATCCGGATGGCGGTACAGCGCGTTGTCGTCGAAGTTGAACTTGGCGTCGAGCGCGATCACGTCGCCAGCGCGCGTCACCACCAGCGGGTTGATTTCGACCACCGAGGCGTCCAGCTCGGTAAAGGCACGGTAGGCCGAGAGGATAAAGCGCGAAGCCGCGCCGACCTGTTTGCCGGTCAGCCCCAGGCCAAAGGCCAGGCGGCGCGCGTGGAAGGGCTGGATGCCGCTGGCCGGGTCGATCGCTACCTTCAGGATCTTCTCCGGCGTGCGGGCCGCGACTTCCTCGATTTCCATGCCACCTTCGGTGGAGGCCATCAGCGTGATGCGGGAGGTGGCGCGGTCGATCAGCATGCCCAGGTAAAGCTCGCGGGCAATCTCGCAGCCTTCTTCTACATATAGGCGGCGCACTTCGCGGCCGGCTTCTCCGGTCTGCCTGGTGACCAGCACTTTGCCGAGCATCTGTTCGGCCTGCGTACGCACGGCATCGACTGACTTCACCACGCGCACGCCGCCTTTGCCGCCCGGATCGCCGGCAAAGCGGCCGGCGCCGCGGCCGCCGGCATGGATCTGGGACTTAACCACCCAGACCGATCCGCCGATCTTGCGCGCCGCGCTGGCGGCTTCCTCCGGGGTAAACGCAACGGCCCCGCGCGGCACGGCCACGTCGAAGCGCCTGAGCAATTCCTTGGCCTGATATTCGTGAATGTTCACAAGTCTCCTCGCTCTTGGTGATGCGCGTGCCGGCGAGCCGCGAAACCGGATGGTCCGGCAAGACGCGCTGTGAAATATGGTATGTAATATATCAACGTTAAACAAGCGGATTTTCCACGAAGAGGAGGCCAGGGCCGTGGCACTCATCAGCTGTGCGCAAACGGAATGAATCGACACGTATTCAGCAATTGTGCTTATTTGTCCCCTATCTTGCGCCGATTTGCTGCATCGCGTCGTCGAAACTCCTGGGCAAGCATCCAAATTTCCCTTGAGCTTCGTTGATATATCACATACCGTATGTCATCAAGATCCTTCGAAATGGATCGATGGCGTCGCAGGGCCGGTGACATGCAGGGTAGGCACTGGCCAGGCAGCAAAGCAGCAAAGCAGCAAAGCAGCAA
>NZ_JFJV02000075.1:10229-78042 GCF_000611145.1 Cupriavidus sp. SK-3
GGCGAAAGGGTGTCGTGACAACGGGCCAGGTCCGCGTCACAGCCTGTCGCAACCCAGTCAACGAGGAGACCAAGACATGTCTGCAGTCGCACCCACGCGGTCCGAATCCACCACGGCCGAAGACACCCTGAAGCAGAAGACCCGCGATGCCGGCGTTATTTCCGGCGGCCACCTGGTAGCGCGGGCCCTGAAGAACGAAGGCGTCGACACCATCTTCACGCTCTGTGGCGGCCATATCATCGACATTTACGACGGCTGCGTGGACGAGGGCATCCGCATCATCGACGTGCGCCACGAGCAGGTAGCCGCTCATGCGGCGGACGGCTACGCGCGCCAGACCGGCAAGCTGGGCTGCGTGGTGACCACCGCAGGTCCGGGCTGCACCAACGCCGTGACCGGCGTGGCGACGGCCTTCCGCTCGGAAAGCCCGATCATCCACATCGGCGGGCAGGGTGCCCTGTCCCAGCACAAGATGGGTTCGCTGCAGGACCTGCCGCACGTCGACATGATGTCGCCCATCACCAAGTTCGCGGCCACCATCCCCAGCACCGAGCGCGTGGCGGACATGATCTCGATGGCGGCGCGCGAGTGCTTCAATGGCGCGCCCGGCCCGTCGTACCTGGAAATCCCGCGCGATGTGCTCGACCGCGAAGTCGATGCGGCGCGCGCCGTGATTCCGCGCCCCGGCCACTATCGTGCTTCCACTAAATCGATTGGCGACCCGAAGGATATCGAGCGCCTGGCCGACATCCTGGTCAATGCCGAACGCCCGGCGATTCTCTATGGCCAACAGGTCTGGACCGCGCGCGGGCACGAGGAGGCCATCGCGTTGCTCAAGGGCCTGGATATTCCGGGCTACTTCAATGGCGCCAGCCGCGGCCTGCTGCCACCGGGCGATCCGCACCACTTCGACCGCACCCGTACGCAAGCCTTCGCCAATGCCGACGTACTGATCATCGTGGGCACGCCGTTCGACTTCCGCATGGGCTATGGCAAGCGCATCAGCAAGGAGCTGACGCTGGTGCAGATCGACATGGACTACCGCACGGTTGGCAAGAACCGCGAAATCGACCTTGGCCTGGTGGGCGACCCCGGCGCCATCCTCGGTGCGGTGCTGCAGGCCGCCAGCGGCCGCATCAAGAACGACAAGCGCCAGGCGCGGCAGAAGTGGATGGGCCAGCTGACCGAAGCCGAGGCCGTGGCCACCGCCAAGCTGATGCCGCTGTTCCGCTCGGAAAACACGCCGATCCATCCGTACCGCGTGGCCTATGAACTGAATGAGTTCCTGTCGGACGACACGGTCTACATCGGCGACGGCGGCGACGTGGTGACCATTTCCGCGCAGGCGGTGCGTCCGCGCCGTCCCGGGCAGTGGATGGACCCGGGTGCGCTGGGCTCGCTGGGCGTCGGCACCGGCTTTGCCATCGCCGCCGGCCTGGCCAACCCGAACAAGGAAATCCTCTGCTACTACGGTGACGGCTCGTTCGGCATGACGGCGTTCGACATGGAAACCGCCAACCGTTTTGGCGTGCCCTACCTGGCGGTGATCGGCAACAACTCCGCCATGAACCAGATCCGCTACGGCCAGCTCGCCAAGTACGGCGACGAGCGCGGCAACGTCGGCAACCTGCTGTCGGACGTGCCGTTCTCCAAGTTCGCCGAAATGCTGGGCGGCTATGGCGAGGAAGTGCGCGAGCCGGGCAAGATCGCCGGCGCATTGCAGCGCGGACGCGAGGCGGTGCAGCGCACCGGAAAATCGGCCGTGATCAATATCTGGGTGGACCCGCGCGAGTACGCGCCGGGCACCAAGAACCAGACCATGTACAAGTAACCGGTGGCGAGGAGACAAACCATGAACAAGGCACTGGACGGTGTGCGGATCCTGGACATGACCCATGTGCAGGCCGGCCCTTCGGCCACCCAGCTGATGGCATGGCTGGGGGCGGACGTGATCAAGGTGGAGTTGCCGGGGCGCGGCGACATCACGCGCAGCCAGCTGCGCGATGTGCCCAACGCAGACAGCCTGTACTTCACCATGCTGAACTCCAACAAGCGCAGCCTCACGCTCAATATGAAGACGCCGGAGGGCAAGGCGTTGCTGGAAGACCTGGTGCAGCGCTGCGACGTGCTGGTGGAGAACTTCGGCCCCGGCGTGCTGGACCGCGCCGGCTTCGACTGGGACCGCCTGCAGACGCTGAATCCGCGGCTGATCTACGCGTCGATCAAGGGCTTCGGCCCGGGACCGTTCGCGGACTGCAAGGCCTATGAGAACGTGGCCCAGTGCATGGGCGGCTCGGCCAGCACCACCGGCACGGCGGATGGCGCGCCCACCGTCACCGGCGCGCAGATCGGCGACTCCGGCACTGGCATCCACTGCGTGGTGGGCATCCTGGCGGCACTGCTGCAACGCGAGCATTCCGGGCGCGGGCAGCGCGTGGAAGTGGCGATGCAGGACTCCGTGCTCAACCTGTGCCGGGTCAAGCTGCGCGACCAGCAGCGCCTGGCCGCCGGGCCGATGCGCGAGTACCCCAACCAGGAGTTCGACGACTTCGTGCCGCGCGCGGGCAATGCCTCGGGCGGCGGCCAGCCCGGCGCCGCGCTGCGCTGCGCGCCCGGCGGCGCCAACGATTACGTCTACGTGATCGTGCAGCCGCAAGGCTGGGAGCCGCTGATGCGCTTGTGCGGCAGGGAGGAACTGATCACCCATCCGCAGTTCGCCTCGCCGGAGGCCCGCCTCAAATGCCTGGAAGAGTGTTTCTCCATCATCGAGAAATGGACGCGCACGCGCACCAAGTTCGAAGTGATGGATGCCCTCAACGAGGTCGACGTGCCGTGCGGGCCGATCCTGTCGATGAAGGACCTGATCGAGGACAAGTCACTGTACGAGCGTGGCTACCTGGTGGAACTGGATCACCCGGAACGCGGCCAGTATGTGCAACTCGGCTGTCCGATCACCTTGTCGGCATCGCCGGTGGAGGTCGAGCGTTCGCCGCTGCTGGGCGAGCATACCGAAGAGATCCTCGACTGGCTGGGCCGCACGCCCGCGCAGATCGAAGCCTTGCGCGCCGCCGGGGCAGTCTGATGCCCTGAGCGTAGCCAGGAGAACTTCAAGCACTTCCCACAGTGAGTTTGCAAGCCGCCCGCCCTCGCGCTTTCGCGCAAGGGCGCGGACCGGCTCATCCCTATGCAATCCATGAACAGATGGAGACCTGACATGGCACACAACAAGGACGCGGTGCGGAAGATCCTCGCCGCCGTGAAGGAAGAAGGCCGCAACGCACTGACTGCGCCCGAAGGCAAGCTGGTGTGCGATGCCTACGGCATCTCGGTGCCGGGCGAGGGCGTGGCCAGGACCCCGACCGGCGCAGTCGAGCTGGCTGACAAGATGGGGTATCCGGTAGTGCTCAAGATCGTCTCGCCCGACATCCTGCACAAGACCGAGGCCGGCGGCGTGCTGGTGGGCCTGAAAAGCGCCGCGGATGTGGAGCGCGGCTACCTGACCATCGTCGGGAATGCGAAGAAGTACGACCCCAACGCCAGTATCGTCGGCGTGCAGGTGCAGCAGATGATTACCGGCGGGCAGGAGGTCATCATCGGCGCCGTCACCGATCCGTCCTTCGGCAAGCTGGTGGCCTTCGGCCTGGGCGGCGTGCTGGTGGAAGTGCTCAAGGACATTACCTTCCGCATGGCCCCGGCCAGCCAGGAGGATGCGCTGTCGATGCTCGACGGCATTGCCGCCGCCGAAGTGCTCAAAGGCGTGCGCGGCGCCGATCCGGCCAATCGCGAGGCGCTGGCCGGCATGATCCAGCGCGTGTCGGAGCTGGTGAGCGATTTCCCGGAGATCTCGGAGCTTGACCTTAACCCGGTATTCGCCAGCAAGGACGGCGCCATTGCCGCCGACGTGCGTATCGTGGTGGACTTCGCGCCGCAGCCGGAGCGCTATCGCCCCAGCCAGGAAGACATCGTCAGGCAGATGAACCGCATCATGCGTCCCGATTCGGTGGCCGTGATCGGCGCATCAAACGAGGACGGCAAGATCGGCAACTCGGTGATGAAGAACCTGATCAACGGCGGCTACCAGGGCAAGATCTACCCGATCCATCCCAAGGCTGGCGAGATCATGGGCATGACCGCGTACAAGAGCGTGCTCGACGTGCCGGGCGAGGTGGATGTGGCGGTGTTCGCCATTCCCGCCAAGCTGGTGGCGGGGGCGCTGGAAGAGGTGGGCGAGAAGCATATTCCAGGCGCGGTGCTGATTCCCTCAGGGTTTGCCGAGACCGGCAACGTGGAAGGGCAGGAAGAGATCGTCGCCATCGCGCGCAAGCACGATATCCGCTTGATGGGGCCGAACATCTACGGCTTCTACTACACGCCAAAGAACCTGTGCGCGACCTTCTGCACGCCTTACGACGTCAAGGGCAAGGCGGCGCTGTCGTCGCAGTCCGGCGGCATCGGCATGGCCATCATCGGCTTCTCGCGCTCGGCCAAAATGGGCGTTTCGGCCATTGTCGGGCTCGGCAACAAGTCCGATATCGATGAGGACGACCTGCTCACCTTCTTCGAGCAGGACGACAACACCGAGATCATCGCCCAGCACTGCGAGGACCTGAAGGACGGCCGCGCCTTCGCCGAAGCCGCAAAGCGGGTGTCGAAGAAGAAGCCGGTGGTGGTGCTCAAGGCTGGACGCACCAGCATGGGCGCGCGCGCCGCCAGTTCGCACACCGGCGCGCTGGCCGGCAACGACAAGATCTATGAGGACGTGTTCCGGCAGTGCGGCGTGATCCGTGCGCGCTCGCTGCGCGATCTGCTGGAGTATGCGCGGGGCATTCCGAAGCTGCCGACGCCCAAGGGCGAGAACGTGGTGATCATCACGGGCGCCGGCGGCTCGGGCGTGCTGTTGTCGGATGCGTGCGTGGACAACAACCTGTCGCTGATGACCATGCCGGACGATCTCGACGCGGCCTTCCGCAAGTTCATCCCGCCCTTTGGCGCGGCGGGCAATCCGGTCGATATCACCGGCGGCGAACCGCCATCCACTTACAAGAACACCCTGCGCCTGGGCATGGAGGACCCGCGCATCCACGCCATCATCCTGGGCTACTGGCACACCATCATCACGCCACCGATGGTGTTCGCGAAGCTGGTGGTGGAGGTGAAGGAGGAAATGGCGGCGCGTGGCATCGAGAAGCCGATCGTGGCCTCGCTGGCAGGCGACGTGCAGGTAGAGGAGGCAGCCGAGTACCTGTACGAACACGGCGTGCCGTCGTATGCCTACTCGACAGAGATCCCGGTCGCGGTGCTGGGCGCCAAATACAAGTGGGCTCGCGGCGCCGGCAAGATCTGAGGCCAAGACCCAGCGGCAAGGCCGGGCCCGCCGCGTGCGGGCCCGGCTTTCGGCAATGCGGGACAAGGGTGGACGCGGCCAGCATGCCGCGCCCGCCGGAGGAGTTGACTGTGCAAACGTGGATTCGCTTCCAGACCGGGGACGGGGAGATCGGTTTTGGCCGTATCGAGGGGGATCATGTCATCGAGTACGACGGCCCCGGCTACGCGCGGCCGGAACCCACCGGCGCGGCTTTGCCGCGCGAGGGGCTGCGCCTGCTGAGCCCGTGCGACCCGGGCAAGATCGTGGCGCTATGGAACAACTTCCATGCGCTGGCGCGCAAGCTCGAAAAACCGGTGCCGGCGCACCCGCTGTTCCTGATCAAGCCGGCGAGCTCGGTGGCGGGCCCGGGCGATGCCATCCTGCGGCCGCGCAGCTATGGGGGCAAGATCGTCTACGAGGGCGAACTGGGCATCGTGATCGGGCGCCGTTGCCGCAACGTGTCGCCGGAAGATGCCGCCTCGCATATCTTTGGCTATACCGTGGTCAACGACGTGACCGCCGGCGAGATCATTGCCGAGGATCCCGGTTTCCCGCAGTGGTGCCGCGCCAAGGGCTTCGATACGTTCGGCTGCCTGGGGCCGGCCATCGTCACGAATTTCGACTGGCGTGCCGCGTGCGTGGTGACGCGGCTGGACGGGGCGGAGCGGCAGAACTACCCGCTGTCGGACCTGATCTTCTCGCCTGAGCAGCAGGTCAGCCTGATCTCGCAGGATCTCACGCTGATGCCTGGCGACGTGATCGCCTGCGGCACTTCACTCGGTGTCGGATCGATGAAGGATGGCGCCGTGGTCGAGGTGACGATCGAGGGCATCGGTTCGCTGGTCAATCACATGCGCGGCTGAGCGGGTGCGCGGGCGCGGGCAAGGCCCGCGCCCGGCCGGCGTCAGAGCGGCAGTGTCAGCAGCAGGGTCAGGGCGGAGGTGTCGCGCAGCCGGACGCGCCCGGCCAGCCAGCGCAATGCGTTGCATGCCGCGGCGCATCCCTTGCGCAGGCGGCGGCTGAGCCCCAGCCGTGCAAGCACCCGCAGGGGGACATTCAGCACCAGCGGCACATGCTTGCGGCAGAAGGCGATCTTGCGCACATAGCCATCGACTTCCCACAGCCAGGTGGTGTCGGCGGGGAAATAGCCGATGTCGCCGGCCTTGAGCACATGTACCTGGCCGCCAGGGCTGGTTACCTTCACCTGCCCAGCCAGGATAAACACGGTTTCCTCCCAGCCGTAGTACCACTCGAAGGTGCCGGTGGTGCATTCCCAGATATTGGTGGATGCCAGGCCATCGATCGCGCCCGAGTGCTGGGCGGCATGCGTCCGCGGGGCACCGGTACGGATCCAGGATGGTTCGATCGGACAGTTCTGCAATGCAAGCGTACGGGAGCTGGCGAACGTCCCCTCGCGGCGCTGAGCGCGGGCACCGGCTGGTGCGCCGGCTTCGAACATGTTCTGTCCCATGCCAGTCTCCCTTCTAGTGCGTAGTGGGCAGACCATAGCGCGCCACGTTCGCCGGCGGAGTGCGCTGGCGCACATTCGGCGCGCGCGGATGGCTGCAGCCATGGTCCTGGGGGCGCGTCTGCGTAGGCGCCATGGTGCGGCCGCAATATGGCACGCGGCAGGAGAATAGGGCGCTTTCCCGCGCCCATTCTTCCTGCCGCGTCTTCTCGGGCTTCCGATGTCTCAGTTGGCTTTCTGGCCCATCGCGCGAAGGTAATCGCATTTCTTGTCGAGGATCAGGCGGCTGAGGAAGTCAGCATCGTAGGCGTTGAGCAGGTGCGCGTGGTACCGCTCGATATAGCGTGCGATCCGGCTCTGTTCGCATTCGATGCCGCACAGCCACGCGTACATCTCGCTGTCCCAGCGAAAGCGCAGGCCAAGCTCGGTGAATGCGGCGTTGTAGGCCGCGAGTTGCGATTCGTCGTGGGCGCGCGGGGCTACGGCGTCGGCATGGGCGGCGGGGCGGGCTTCGAACTGGACCTGGTTCATGATCGGACTCCTCGGGCGGCTATCAAAGGTGGGCCTGAGCTGAGGATAGGTTTGCCGATCAATTAACGATAATTAAAGTTTAACTGAATAACCATAACCTATCGTTTATGCTTGATCAGGCTGTCCACGCCGGTGATGCGCTGGATCAGGCTGGCACCTTCTTCCATCAGGAAATGCTTGAAGGCGAGCGCCACAGGTGGCAGCCGCTTGTTCTTGCGGTGCACCACATACCAGTTGAGCATCACCGGGAACCCCTCGATATCCAGCACGGCGAGATTGCCTGTCTGCAGTTCCAGCCCCACGGTATGCGCCGACAGGAAGGCGATGCCCATGTTGGCGATCACGGCCTGCTTGATGGTTTCGGTGCTCTTGATCTCCATGGCGATGCGCAGGTTGGACAGTCGTCCGGCGAAGCCTTCCTGCATGGAGTTCCAGGTGTCGGACCCTTTCTCGCGCGCGACGAAGGCTTCATCTGCCAGGGCCGCGAGCGGGATGTTGCGCTCGCCCACCAGGCGGTGGTTGGGCGCGGCAACGATGACATAGGGGTGGGGCGCGAACGATTCGCTGATGGTGTCCATGCCTTCCGGCGGGCGACCCATCACCGCCAGGTCGGTCAGGTTGCCGGCAAGCTGGTGCAGCAACTCCTCGCGATTGTGCACTGCGAGATTGAGCGTCACGCCGGCATGCCGTTGCATGAACTCCGCCAGCAACCGCGGAAAAAAGTAATCGCCGGCGCTGATCACGGCCACATTGAGCCGCCCGCCGGAAATGCCTTTGAGCTGCGACATGGCGTCTTCCGCTTCGCGGAATTGCTGCATGATGCTGCGGCTGTAGTGCAGCATTTCAATCCCGGCCGGCGTGAGGTAGATCTTCTTGCCGAGTTGTTCGAACAGCGGGAGTCCGACATGGCCTTCGAGCTGCCGCACCTGCGTCGATACCGCCGGCTGCGTCAGATGCAACTCTTCCGCCGCCCGCGAAAAGCTCAGGTGCCGGGCAACCGTCTCGAAAACCTTGAGCTGGCGCAGCGTTGCGTTCTTCATGCACTCATCCGTCCAATCTATAAGGGATCGTAAATGATCATAATAAAAAACTTTATGCTTAGCTGAACTTAGTTTGAACTAGCATCAGTCCACGGATGCACGTGCCGCAATGTCAGGCGCGCTCAATCAAGTAGTGACCAAGGGCTCCCCCTCACAGAGAAGCCTACCCGTCGCGCCGCAGAGCGCGATACGCACTATGCAGGAGACACGACATGGCGCATGACAATATGGCGGCCCCGGGCCGTTCGGGCTGGCTTGGCAATCGCTGGTTCCAGCTGGCAATCGGTGTGGTTTGCATGGGGCTGGTAGCGAACCTGCAGTATGGCTGGACTTTATTCGTGGGCCCGATGAATGCCAAGCACCACTGGGGCGAGTCCGCCATCCAGGTGGCCTTTTCCATCTTCATCGTGACCGAGACCTGGCTGGTGCCGCTGGAAGGCTGGCTGGTCGACAAGATCGGACCGCGGCCGGTGGTGGCGGGCGGCGCGCTGTGCGCGGGGCTGGCCTGGGTCATCAACGCCTATGCGACGAGCCTGCCGCAGCTTTACCTCGCGGCGGTGATTGCCGGCATTGGCGCCGGAGGCGTCTACGGTACCTGCGTGGGCAATGCGCTCAAGTGGTTTCCGGACAAGCGCGGGCTGGCCGCCGGCCTGACTGCTGCCGGATTCGGCGCGGGCTCGGCGCTCACCGTGATCCCCATCGCCAACATGATCCATCGCTCCGGCTACGAGCAAGCCTTTATCACCTTCGGCATCCTGCAAGGCGTCTGCATCCTGCTGATGGCCTTGCTGCTGGTCAAGCCGCGTCCGCCCGCCGGCGCCGTGGCCGCCAAGGCGGTGCTGACCAATCCCATCGAGTTCACGCCAGGGCGGATGGTGAAGACGCCTGTGTTCTGGGTCATCTATGCGTCCTTTGTGGCGGTAGCGGCGGGCGGCATCATGGCCACCGCGCAGTTGGGACCGATCGCCCGCGACTTCGGCTTTGCATCGATGCCGGTGACGATGCTGGGATTCACGCTGCCGCTGCTTACCATGACGCTGTCGATCGATAACCTGTGCAATGGCCTGACGCGGCCGCTGTGCGGATTCATCTCGGACCGCATCGGGCGCGAGAACACCATGTTCTTTATCTTCATCGGCGAGGGGCTGTCGCTGCTCGGCCTGATGCAGTTCGGCCACAACCCGTACTGGTTCATGACGTTCGCGGCACTCACCTTCCTGTTCTGGGGCGAGATTTTCTCGATCTTTCCCGCGCTGTGCGCCGACACCTTCGGCAGCAAGTTCGCCGCGGCCAACGCGGGCACCCTGTACACCGCCAAGGGCACGGCCGCGATGCTGGTGCCGCTGGCCTCGGTCCTGTCAGCGCGGGGCGGGTGGGACGCGGTCTTTACGGTAGCGGCGGCCGTGACCATCGCCGCCGGACTGTCCGCCAAGTTCGTGCTGGCCCCGATGCGAAGGCGGTTTATCACCGGACATGCCGAGTCCCTGGTGCCCGCAGCCGACAGCACGGCTTACCTGGCGGGACTCTCCCCCCGCAAGAGCGACTGAATCCCCAGCCGGGCCCGGACCGCGTCACGCGAATCCGGGCCCGATTGCCATCACGATGCGCCGCGCCGGGCAGCGCAAGGCTGTTTGCCGCGCCTCATGCATACAGAAGGGGTAATCATGAATATTTCGCTACCGCAGTTGAAGGCTTTTGCCGCCGTGGCGCGACAGAAGAGCTTTACCCGCGCTGCGGCCGAGCTTGGGCTCACGCAGTCAGCCATCAGCCGCAGCGTGCGCGAGCTGGAAGACGAGATCGACCAGCGCCTGTTCGACCGCACCACGCGCCAGGTCGAACTCACCGATGCCGGCGAGCACCTGTCGCAGCGCATCTGCCACCTGATCGAAGAAGTCGAGCAGACGCTGCGCGAGAGCCACGGCACTGGCAAGCCGTGCCAGGGCACCGTGCAGATTGCTTCCGATCCGGTACTGTCGTCGATGTCGCTGCCTGGCTGGCTGGCGGGTTGCCGCTCGGCCTGGCCAGGGATTGGCATCTGCCTGAAGGACCGCTCGCACGAGTCCGTGCTGCAATGCGTGCGCAGCGGCGAGGTGGACTTCGGCATCTCCACCAATCCGGAGGCGGGCGACGATCTGTATTGCGAAGCGCTGTGTTCGGACCCGTTTTACGCCGTGCTGCCTTCGCAGCATCCGCTGGCCTCGCGGGAGACGATAGGATGGGGCGATCTCAATGATGCCAACGTGTTGATGCTGGACCAGCACTCGGGGATCCAGCCGGCCGTGGAGCAGGCGTTTGGCGTTTATCACGTGCGGGCGGGGTCGCTGCAGGCGCTGGGGCATTTTGCTGCGATTTTCGGCATGGTGGCGTTGGGGCTGGGCATCGGGATCGTGCCGTCGCGGGCCAATTCGGCTGGCTTGAACCCAGCTGCGGTGATGCGGCCATTGCGGCCGCAGGTCACGTCTTCGGTGATGCTGGTGCGGCGCAAGAGCCGTTCGCTCAAGCCTAATGCCGCCGCTATCTGGGATGCGCTGCGGGGGATGGAGTATGAGCCGGCGTTGGTGGCGCGCGTGGGGTAGGGCGAAGCGGCCATCCCTGTGGGGAGCGGCTCAGGGGCTGTTGCGGAGATGCCAAACTTCTTCTGATATATTACATACAGGATATTTACACATAGTGCGCCGCAGCATATAATGAAAACTCCTACTCACCATCCTTACCGGAGTTTTCTGATGGACAGCGCCCTTCTTCTCGGTCTCGCCCTTGGCCTGGTTTCCTTTGGCGTCGGTGTCACCTTCCTGATCGCCACCCGCGTGCCGACCCTTGTGCTGGTCCGCGCCCAGGAGCACGGACGCTTTGCCGGCCTCGGCGCGTCGCAGGAAACGGCCGGTGTTGGCCGTGCCAGTCCTGCCGTCCCTGGCGTGAGCGTGGAACCCCGACTGGCCCGCGCCTGATGCTGGCGTGGTGCGATCGGCAGAGCCCGGCTGCCGATCGCTGCCGCTATGCTTTGGTCTTTGGTTGAGGTCTTACCCGCTAAGTAGGCCTATTGGCTTGTCTGCAGAGCCACCCGGGTTCCGTTTCCTTTTTCGTTCGATCCGATGTCCTGGCGCGCCGTTTGGTTGCGGCCATCTCTCGTTGCGCACTGGCCTGGGCACTGCCTGCGCTACGGGCACCCGCATGCATCATGCTTGCACCTCTCCGCTCTTCTGTTCTGAAGGGCCAGACATTCAGCACATTCACCCGTTCGCGAGCCTGACTTTATCTAGGGACTTTCCCGAGGGTGGCTCTTGACGCTTTGGGCCGGAGCACTCCGCGCGCCCCGTTTCTGATTGCGATTGCCGCTGTTCCCCACGCGCCATTGATGAGGCGCAGCGCCCTAAGTCATTGATCCGTCAGCAGGCCGTCCGGGCGTGGCCGCCTGCTTTGATGCGCGTGGCGCACGAGTAACCTGCGTGCCGCTTTCCGGTGCGCAGCCGCGGCGCCTGTCACGCGATTTCAGTGGATTCCGAGCCGCCCAAAAGCGTCTTGACTATATTGATATATCACATACTGTATAGCACTGAAACGACCGCAGTATCTGGAATGACGCACAGGAGCGCCATCCCGAAGAGGTGTCCGAAGACGCCCTTTCCACATAAGGCGGCCCTGCCCGCCGTAAGGAGACACCAATGGAACATCAGCAAAACGCGCCCGAGTCACGCTTTGCCTCACCTTGGGTACAGCTCGTTTTTGGCGTGATCTGCATGGCGATGATCGCCAATATGCAGTACGGCTGGACGCTGTTCGTCAATCCGATCGACGACAAGTACCACTGGGGCCGCACGGCGATCCAGGTGGCATTCACCATCTTCGTCGTCACCGAAACCTGGCTGGTGCCGATCGAAGGCTACCTGGTCGACAAGTACGGCCCGCGTCCCGTGGTGGTCGGTGGCGGCCTGCTGTGCGCCATTGCGTGGGCGTTGAACTCCGTGGCTTCGTCGCTGCCGATGCTGTACTTCGCTGCGGCGGTTGGCGGGGTAGGGGCGGGCGCGGTCTACGGCACCTGCGTGGGCAATGCGCTCAAGTGGTTTCCCAACCGGCGCGGGCTGGCTGCGGGGATCACCGCTGCCGGCTTTGGCGCGGGCTCGGCGCTCACCGTGGTGCCGATCGCCAACATGATCAAGAGCAGCGGCTATGAGGCCACCTTCCTGTGGTTCGGGCTGGGCCAGGGCCTGATCGTGTTCTTCCTGGGCATGGCGCTCTATCCGCCTTCGGCCAAGGTGCTGAACCAGGTCACGAGCGCGGTCAAGACCGCCGCCTACAACGCCTCGCCGCGCCAGGTCCTGTCGTCGCCGATCTTCTGGGTGATGTACGCCATGTTCGTGATGATGGCGGCTGGCGGCCTGATGGCTACCGCGCAGCTCGGCCCGATCGCCAAGGACTTCGGGCTGGATGGCGTGCCGGTTTCGCTGCTCGGCCTCACGCTGCCGGCACTGACCTTCGCCCTGACCATCGACCGCGTGCTCAATGGCCTGACCCGTCCGTTCTTCGGCTGGATCTCGGACAACATCGGCCGCGAAAACACCATGTGCCTGGCCTTTGCCATCGAAGCGGTCGGCATCCTGCTGCTGGCCAGGTACGGACAGGATCCCATCGCATTCGTGGTGCTGACCGGCGTCGTGTTCTTCGCCTGGGGTGAAATCTACAGCCTGTTCCCGGCCACCTGCGGCGATACCTTCGGTCCCAGGTTCGCTGCCACCAATGCCGGGCTGCTATACACGGCCAAGGGCACTGCGGCGCTGCTGGTGCCGTTCTCCAGCGTCATCACCGCCGCGACTGGCGACTGGCACGCGGTCTTCATGCTTGCGTCCGGCATGGCAGGGCTGTCCGCCTTTCTCGCCCTGTTCGTGCTCAAGCCGATGCGGCAGGCGCACGCCAGGAAGTACGTGCATGCCAATACCGCGCCAATGGGATACCGTGCGGTGCCGGAGGACCTCACCTGAGAAGCGTGTCGGGCCGGCTGCAGGCAGTAGCTTGCCTGCGCGTGGCGGGAATAGGAATATGATCGAAGGCAACGCCCCGCCGGCACCCTGCAGCGCGGCTGCCGGGCGGGCAAGGCAGGATAAAACCAGAGCGGCGGGCAAGCGTGTCAAGCGCTTGCCCCGCTGCCATTCGGCACCCACGAGAGACAGTCACCGAGATTGCCATGAACCAGGTCGTCATTCCCATCGCGGTCCAGGATATCGGCAAGCAGCGCAAGCGCCGCCAACCCAAGGGGCGGCAGGCCGATCCGGCCGCGCTGGCCGAGGTGAGAGCCTTGCTGGGCGATGCCTCCCGCCGGCGCGACCTGCTGATCGAACACCTGCACGCCATCAACGACCATTACGGCCAGCTCGCCATCCCGCACCTGGTGGCGCTGGCGCACGAGATGCGGCTGTCGCAGGCCGAGGTCTACGAGGTCGCCACGTTCTATCACCACTTCGACGTGGTGCGCGAGGATGCGGATGGCGTAATCCGGCAGCCGGCGGCCGTGACGGTGCGCGTGTGCGAAGGCATCGCCTGCGAGCTTGCGGGTGCCCGCGACCTGCTCGCCAGGTTGCCGGCCTTGCTGGGCAGCGAGGTCAAGGTCGTGGCGGCGCCGTGCATCGGCCGGTGCGAGCGCGCGCCCGCGGCGCTGGTCGGACAGAATCCCGTCGATTTCGCCAGCGCGCCAGCCATTGCCGGCACGGTGACCGCACGCGCCGTGCGGCATGAGCCGGAAGCCTATCTGGGCTACGACGACTATCGCGCGCAGGGCGGCTACCAGTTGCTGCGGGACTTGGCCGCGGGCGAGCGCGATTTCGAATCCGTGCTTCGCACAATGGAGGATTCCGGCCTGCGCGGGCTGGGCGGAGCGGGTTTCCCTACCGGGCGCAAATGGCGCATCGTGATGGCCGAGGCGGCGCCGCGGCTGATGGCGGTCAACCTGGACGAGGGCGAGCCGGGTACCTTCAAGGATCGTGTCTACCTGGAACGGGATCCGCATCGCTTCCTGGAAGGCATGCTGATCGCCGCCGCGGTGACGCAGGTCTCGGCGATCTACCTCTACCTGCGCGACGAGTATGCCGGTTGCCGGGCGGTGCTTGGCGAGGAGCTGCGCCGCCTGCATGCCGATCCGCCGGTGCCGGGTTTGCCTGACATCCAGCTGCGCCGCGGCGCCGGTGCGTATATCTGCGGCGAAGAGTCGGCCATGATCGAATCGATCGAAGGCAAGCGCGGCATGCCCAGGCTGCGTCCGCCTTACGTGGCGCAGGTCGGCTTGTTCGGCCGGCCCACGCTGGAGCACAACTTCGAGACGCTCTACTGGGTGCGCGAGATTCTGGAGAAGGGCGCGGGATGGTTCGCCGCCCAGGGGCGCAATGGCCGGCATGGCCTGCGTTCCTTTTCGGTGTCGGGGCGGGTGAGGCGGCCGGGCGTGCATCTGGCGCCGGCGGGCATCACCGTGAGGGAACTGATCGAGGAGTACTGCGGCGGCATGCAGGACGGCCACGCTTTCTACGGTTACCTGCCGGGCGGCGCCTCCGGCGGCATCCTGCCGGCGTCGCTGGGCGATATCCCGCTGGATTTCGATACGCTGCAGCCTTACGGCTGCTTTATCGGCTCGGCCGCTATCGTGGTGTTCTCCCGGCAGGACAGCGCCGTTGCCGTGGCGCGCAACCTGATGCATTTCTTCAAGCATGAATCCTGTGGACAGTGCACGCCATGCCGCGTGGGCACCGCCAAGGCGCTGGATGCGATCGGGCGGCCGAAGTGGGACCTGGCCACACTGGCGGACCTGTCAGCGGTGATGCGCGACGCCTCGATCTGCGGGCTGGGGCAGGCCGCGCCCAACCCGGTGGACTGCGTGATCAAGTATTTCCCCCAGGAACTGGCCTGAGCCGCGAGGACGATATGAATGCACTGACCCGCGCCGAGCGTGCGCAAGTCGAAGCCTCCTCCGGCACCACGGTGACGTTCCGCCTGAATGGCCGGGACGTTTCCGCAAGCCCCGGCGAGAGCCTGCTCAAGGTGGCGCAGCGCGAGGGCTTCGACGTGCCGCACCTGTGCTACAAGGACGGCCTGGATACCGCCGGCAACTGCCGCGCCTGCATGGTGGAGATCAAGGGCGAGCGCGTGCTGGCGCCGTCTTGCTGCCGTTACCCGGCCCAGGGCATGGACGTCGAGACCGGCTCGGAGCGCGCGGTGCGCGCGCAGCGCATGGTGCTGGAGTTGCTGCAGTCCGATATGCCCGAGGCGCACTACACGCGCGACAACGAACTGGACCAGTGGTCCGCGCGGCTGGCAGTCGGAAAGCCGCGCTTTGCGCCGCGCGCCGCGGTGCCGGCGGACTTGTCCCATCCCGCCATCGCCGTCAATCTCGATGCCTGCATCCAATGCACCCGTTGCGTGCGCGCCTGCCGCGACGAGCAGGTCAACGATGTGATCGGCCTGGCCTTTCGCGGCGACCACGCCGCGATTGTGTTCGACATGGACGATCCGATGGGCGCTTCCACCTGCGTGGCCTGCGGCGAGTGCGTGCAGGCCTGTCCGACCGGCGCGCTGATGCCCGCGCGCGACGCGGCGCTGCCGGTGCCGGAGCGCCAGGTGGAGTCGGTCTGCCCGTATTGCGGCGTGGGCTGCCAGCTCACCTACAACGTCAAGGACAACCGCATCCTGTTTGTCGAGGGACGCGACGGCCCGGCCAACCAGAAGCGCCTGTGCGTGAAGGGCCGTTACGGTTTCGATTACGCGCAGCATCCGCACCGGCTCACCGTGCCGCTGGTGCGGCGCGAGGGTGTCCCCAAGCGCGGCGATTTCGTGATGGACCCCGAACGCGTGATGGACGTATTCCGCGAAGCCAGCTGGGAAGAGGCGCTCGCGCTCGCGGGCGGCAAGCTGGCAGGCATTCGCGATACGCACGGCAAGCGCGCGCTGGCCGGCTTCGGTTCCGCCAAGGGCAGCAACGAAGAGGCGTACCTGTTCCAGAAGCTGGTGCGCACCGGCTTCGGCAGCAATAACGTGGACCATTGCACGCGGCTTTGCCATGCCTCATCGGTGGCGGCGCTGCTTGAAGGGATCGGCTCGGGCGCGGTGTCCAACCCGGTGATGGATGTGGCCCGCGCCGAGGTGGTGATCGTGATCGGCGCCAATCCCGCCGTCAATCATCCGGTGGCGGCGAGCTGGATCAAGAACGCGGTGAAGAACGGCACCAGGCTGATCGTGGCCGATCCGCGCCGCTCCGACCTGGCCCGCTTCGCCCATCGTTTCCTGCAATTCCAGCCCGATACCGATGTGGCGCTGCTCAACGCGATGATGCATGTCATCGTGGATGAAGGGCTGGTCGACAAGGCGTTCGTCGCCAGCCGCACCATCGGCTACGACGAACTGCTGCGCAATGTGGCCGCCTACAGTCCGGAGGCGATGGCGCCCATCTGCGGCATCGACGCCGGCACCATCCGTTATGTGGCGCGCATGTATGCCACTGCCAAAGCCGCGATGATCCTCTGGGGGATGGGCATCTCCCAGCACGTGCACGGCACCGACAATGCCCGTTGCCTGATCGCGCTGGCGCTGATGACGGGGCAGATCGGCCGGCCGGGCACGGGGCTGCATCCGCTGCGCGGGCAGAACAACGTGCAGGGCGCCTCCGACGCCGGCCTGATCCCGATGATGTACCCGGACTACCGGCGCGTCGACGATCCCGAGGCCATCACCCGTTTCGAGTCGCTGTGGGGCATGCCGCTGGACCACCAGCCGGGGCTGACCGTTGTCGAAGTCATGCAGGCCATCGAGCGCGGCGAAGTGCGCGGCATGTACATCATGGGCGAGAACCCGGCCATGTCCGATCCCGACGCCCAGCATGCGCGCGAGGCGCTGGCGGCGCTGGACCACCTGGTGGTGCAGGATATCTTCCTGACGGAGACGGCCTACCTGGCCGACGTGGTGCTGCCGGCATCGGCGTTTCCGGAAAAGACCGGCACCTTTACCAACACGGACCGCACCGTGCAGCTTGGGCGCCAGGCGATCGATCCGCCAGGGCAGGCGCGCCAGGACCTGTGGATCATCCAGCAGATGGCGGCCAGGCTTGGGCTGGACTGGCCGTACGCGAGCGTGGCCGATGTGTTCGATGAGATGCGCCACGCCATGCCCAGCATCGGCGGCATTACCTGGGAGCGCCTGCAGCGTGAGAACGCGGTGACCTACCCCTGCCGTGCCGAAGGCGACCCCGGCGAGCCCGTGATCTTCACCGACGCGTTTCCCACCGCGACGGGCAAGGCCCGCTTCGTGCCGGCCGACATCATTCCCGCCGCCGAGCGGCCCGACGAGGAATACCCGACGGTGCTGATCACCGGGCGGCAACTGGAGCACTGGCACACCGGGAGCATGACGCGGCGCGCCGGCGTGCTGGATGCGATCGAGCCGGAACCGGTGGCGCTGGTGCATCCGCTCGACCTCGCCGCGCTCGGCGGCCAGCCCGGCGACCTGGTGACGCTGGTTTCGCGCCGGGGGCAGGTATCGCTGTTCGCGCGGGCGGACGATGGCACCCCGCGCGGTGCCGTGTTCGTGCCGTTCTGCTACTACGAGGCCGCCATCAACAAACTCACCAATGCGGCGCTGGATCCCTTCGGCAAGATCCCGGAGTTCAAGTACTGCGCGATCCGGATGACGCTGGGCGGAGTGATGCCGCGGCAGTCCAGCTACGGAGGCGGGCAGATCCTGGCGGGGACGATTCCGGGGACGACGCAATAGGGCGACTCTTGGGGCGACACTTGGCCAGTTTCCGGATTTTCGGGAAATTGATTGTTGTATTTTCCGGCTAATCAATGCAGGCAGACGGGACTACGCTATGGTCATGGCGCAGTCCCGCGCCACCGAAACCTGCTTGAAGGAGCCCTGCAATGAAAGCTGTTGGCCTGACCCGTTACCTTCCGGTCGACGATCCGCAATCCCTGGTCGATGTCGAGATTGCAACCCCCGTGCCCGAAGGCCGTGACCTGTTGGTCAAGGTGGCGGCGATTTCGGTCAACCCCGTGGATACCAAGGTACGGGCCCCGAAAGACAAGGTGGAGCCCGCCGTGCGCATCCTGGGATGGGATGCCGCCGGCACGGTCGCCGCGGTCGGGCCGGATGTGACGCTGTTCAAGGTGGGCGATCCGGTCTTCTACGCCGGCAGCATTACCCGGCCCGGCGCCAATAGCGAGTTCCACCTCGTCGACGAGCGCATCGTCGGCCATAAGCCCGCCTCGCTCGACTTTGCTCATGCTGCGGCCTTGCCGCTGACTGCGATCACGGCCTGGGAAGCCTTGTTCGATCGCCTGGGTGTGTCGCCCCGGGGCGAGCACGCGGGGCGTTCCGTGCTCGTGATCGGCGGGGCAGGGGGCGTGGGATCCATCGGCATCCAGTTGGCCAGGACCCTGGCGGGGCTGACAGTCATCGCCACGGCGTCGCGGCCCGAGTCGGCCGCCTGGTGCCGCAGGCTCGGTGCCGACCACACCATCGACCATCGCGGCGACATGCCCGCGCAACTGCGCAGCCTGGGGTTTGCCGAAGTCGATTACATCCTTTGCTTCAACGATACCGACCGCCACTTCGGCGCCATGGCAAGCGTGATCGCCCCGCAAGGCAAGATCTGCTCGATCGTGGAGAACAACGGCGAACTGGCCGTGGGCGACCTGAAGAGCAAGAGCGCCACGTTTGTGTGGGAGTTCATGTTCACCCGCTCGATGTTCGGCACGCCGGACATGGTCGAGCAGCACCGCCTGCTTAACGAGGTAGCGCGGCTGGTCGATGCCGGCCGGCTGGAGACCACGCTGGGGGAACACCTCGGGCGTATTGATGCGGCCAACTTGCGCCGGGCCCACGCCATCCTGGAGAGCGGGCAGACGATAGGCAAGCTGGTACTGGAAGGGTTTTGATGCGAGGCTGGCGGGCGGCCCTGCAACGGAGGGGTGGCCGGCACGCCCCGGCGCGCCGGCCACCGTTTTCTGTCCAATAAGCAATTAACCGCCAGGAATTTTCCCCAACCACCAAAAGTGGGTATGTGGCATGCCACATACCCACTTAGCCGACAGGATTGCTGCGGCGAACTGGCGAGGAGGGTTAGTTTCTCGCTAGCCTGGCCGGCCCAGGTCCAGGTTCAGGTTTGGGCTTCGACCTGAGCCATGCGCGCCGGCACACCGAGGGACGATGTGCCGGCAGTGCCGCCGATGAACGCCACCGTGCGCGCGATGACAGCTGCGTCATGTAGCACGCGGCGATGCCCGAGCCCGTCCGTGGCCATCAGTTGCGCACCGGGCCAGGCGCCGGCAATTGCCGCGCCGTTTTCCCAACCCACTTCCTTGTCCTGGCGGTCGTGGATCACCAGGGTCGGTGGGACCGGCACGGCGTTGCCGAGCGCGGGGACGTTGAAGGCCGACCACGGCATGCCCAGCCAGCGCTCGCTGTTGCGCTGCATGCGCGCGAGCACACCGGGGCCAATGCCCAGCCGCCAGGCCAATGCCGCGGCGGCGTTGTGCATATCCGCCGGCGGGCCGATCATCACGGCAGCCTGCAGGTGCAGGCCTTCGCGCATGGCCAGCGCCAGTGCGGCGCTGCCGAGCGAATGCGCGATCACGGCGTGGACCGGTCCGGCATGCCATGCCGTGGCCAGCAGCGCGCGCGACATTTCCACGACGGAGCTCTGGCCAGTGCCACGCGCGCCCGCGTCGGAGCCGCCGTGCGATAGCGCGTCGAAGGCCACCACGCGCATGCCTGCGGCCAGCAGCGGCGCGACCAGGGGCTGCCATTGCGCCGCATGGCCGCCCCAGCCGTGGGCCAGCAACACCGTGGGGCCTTCGCTGCCCCAGCGATAGACACGCACACGCCGGCTCGCTCCCTGGCCGGTCACCAATGCCCAGTCAACGCGGGCACGGGCAAGCAACTCCCGGCCCGCGCCATCGGGGGCTTTGCCATGGGGTGGGCGGAACCAGGCGCGTTCCAGCGCGCGCGCGGCGCCGGCGGGGTAGAGGAGGCCGGCCAGTTGCCAGCCAAGGCGCGCCCAGCGCATCGGGTCGCTCGGTACCGGCGCGGCTTGCCGGGTTTTGGTGGATGGGTAAGTCGCTTGCGTCACAGCGGGCACCTCCAGCAAATATTTGCAATGTCCTGAGTGCGGTCTGCGGTTTCGGGTGCCATGGCATCCGGTAAGACCGACCAGTCGTGCTATTTTTATTTCAAAAAAAGACGACGTCCGGTCGTCCCGTATTTCGCACTGATTTATCTCATGCTGCGTCGCGGCGTCTCGCAGGCGTTCCCGCAAGTGCCGCGCTACCTGCGCTCCGGTTGCGCCACCTCGGCACGCCTGAGCAGGGCTTCGAAGGCGCGGCGCGCCATGATCTCGGTGTCCTCACGGCCCAGCAGCTTGAAAGACTGCTGAAACGACATGCCGATGCCAACCATCTCGAAGGCGAATTGCCGCGCGTCTTGCGCGGGGGAAAGGTCGCCTTCCTCGATGGCGTCGGTCACGGCCCGGGCGATAAGGCTGTGCCAGTCCTTCAGCGATTGCACCACCTGATCCCTGATGGTGCCTGGGCGGTCGCGGTATTCCTGGCCCAGCGCCATGAACAGGCAGCGGCCCCTGTTGACGGATCCGCCAAGCCAGAGCATGTAGCCTTCGAAGAGGGCCTGCACCCGCCGCGTGCCCCTCGGCTGACGCATGGCCGGCCGGATGACGACATCGGAGAAACGCTCGAGGGCCAACCCCAGGACGGCTTCCTGCAATGCCTCCTTGGACTTGAAGTGGGCATACAACCCGCTCTTCGACATGCTGGTGTCGGCCGCCAGCGTGGCGAGCGACAACTGCTCGAACCCGACCTGCGCGGCAGTGTCCAGGGCTTGCTCGATGATGGCTGCGCGGGTGAGTTGACCTTTTTGCATTCGGCAAGAATAGCACGACCGGTCGGTTTGTCAATATTGTGTTAGTGCGCTCTCGTCAACCTAAATCCCGGCCGTCCGTTATGTCACCACGGAGGCAGATAATTGTGCTTTATTGGACCTATTGACAGGCGTGGATAAGCCTGCATTGGGTACTCTCAAGAAATCTGCACAAAGTGTTGCGCTGATTACATACGGAACGCTTTGCGTGCTCTATACTCGAATGCACGTCCGCGCACTTTTTTTTCACTGGTGACTGGAGACCGACATGAACAGTACAGCCGTGCCTAGAGGCGCTAGCGAACCGTTCCGGCAACTGCGGGCGTTGCGCCGAGCGCGAAAGCTCAAGCAGGAAGACGTCGCCCGTAAGGCCGGGATATCCCGGGAAGCTTACCTGCGGGCCGAATCGGGTCAAGCCGACCCCCGCATGTCGACTTTCCTAGCGGCTTGCGAGGCGCTGGGCCTGGAAGTGGTGCTGGCTCCCCAGCATCTTGCAGCAGACGTCAACGCATTTATTGCCAGCCGCAATGGCGGCGTCACGGCCGCTTCCATGGCCGGACAGGCGCCTGCCGCGACACCCACCGCCGCCACCAGCCCTGCACCGGCCACCCCGGTCAGCACGGGCTTCGCGTCGGGCCCGGGCGAAGGTCACAAGCCAGCCTGAGTGTTCGTGCTGGTCCCGCTTTCGGGACGGGCCGGCGCACGCTTGCCATACCTTCAGCGGGCACATCCCCCTGTGCCCGCTGAAGGAGTTTTGCCCGCCTGCCTGGCATGGCCTGGTGCCAGCCTGGCTGGCTGACGCTTGCCTTCTTTTGACGGCTTCGGCCCCTGCGCCGTGGCTGGCCTGCCTGCTATTGCCCGCCGCCCTTCCGGCGTTCTCCCCGCGTTCTCCCTATGTTCTCCATTTACGCCTGAGCATCTCCGCGCATCGCCTCGTCATGTGCTGTCTCGTGCCGCGCCGTGCTCCCGTCGCCCTATTTCCCGCCTAACCTAGAAGCCTGAGCCATCCGGGTTTCGCGGCCGCCAGCCGGTCTGCGAGCAGGATGCGGGTTTGACACGTCCGCAGGCTGAGATTACGATATGGTAAATGAATTACGGATTGTGTAATTTTAGGTGATGTTACCAGCCCGCCAGAATGCTGGAAGCGCACCGGCGGTGTAATTCACCAGGCGCCACTGTCCCCTGTGGTGCTGCCTGCCGGCTGGCGGCAAGGCGGCACCACGTCCCGTCCAGCGCCGGTTCCACTAGAAAGAACGAGACAGGAGCAGCCATGAGCAAGGCCTTTGCATCGCAGGCGGATCTGCAGGAAAAGCAGATCACCTTCACCAAGCTGTCGGAGAACGCTTACGCGTATACCGCGGAAGGCGACCCGAATTCCGGCGTGATCATCGGCGACGACAGCGTGCTGATCGTGGACACGACCGCTACGCCGGCAATGGCGCAGGACCTGATTGCCCGCATCCGCGCCGTTACCGACAAGCCCATCAAGCATGTGGTGCTGTCGCACTATCACGCTGTGCGGGTGCTGGGCGCTTCGGCTTACTTCAGGGAAGGTGCGCAAAACGTGATCGCCAGCCGCGGCACCTACGAGATGATCGTGGAGCGCGGCGAAGCCGACATGAAGTCCGAGATCGAGCGTTTCCCGCGGCTGTTTGCGGGTGTCGAGACCGTGCCTGGACTGACCTGGCCCAACGTGGTGTTCGAGCGCGAACTGACGTTGTACCTGGGCACGCTCGAAGTCAAGGTCATGCACCTCGGAGCCGGTCACACCAAGGGCGATACCGTGGTGTGGATTCCGTCGCAGAAGATCCTGTTTTCCGGCGACCTCGTCGAGTACGACGCGGCCTGCTATTGCGGCGACGCGCAGCTCGAGGAATGGCCGGCTACGCTGGAAGCGCTGCGCGCACTGGATCCGGTGGCGCTGATCCCCGGCCGTGGCCCGGCGCTCACCGATCCCGAACTGGTGGGGCGCGGCCTGGACTACACGCGCGACTTCGTCAGCACGCTGTTGCAGCGAGGCAAGGAAGCCGTGGCGCAGAAGCTCGACCTGAAGGGCGCCATGGCGCATACCCGCGCTGCCATGGACGACAAGTTCGGGCAGGTCTTTATCTACGAGCACTGCCTGCCCTTTGACGTGGCGCGTGCCTACGACGAGGCCAGCGGCATCAAGCATCCGCGTATCTGGACCGCGCAGCGTGACAAGGATATGTGGGCGGCGCTGCAGGAGTAGCGCGCGGCCGCGGATGGCATGCCGGCAGCGCGGCCCACCCGCAGCGTTGCCTGGAGAACCGCGCCAGCGGTCATGGCTGGAGGATGGAGACAAGATGGAAACCAATTACCAGGCCTGTACCTTCGCGTACCAGCCTTGCGCAGAGCAGAGTGCGCCGCGGCCAGGCGCCGGCGGCCATCCGGTCCATCCCGTCGTGGTGATCGGGGCCGGCCCGGTCGGGTTGGCCACGGCAATCGACCTGGCCCAGCAGGGTGTGCCTGTCGTGCTGCTGGACGACGACTGCACGCTCTCCACCGGCTCGCGCGCAATCTGCTTCGCCAAGCGCACGCTGGAAATCTTCGACCGCCTCGGTTGCGGCCAGCGCATGGTGGACAAGGGCGTGAGCTGGAACGTCGGCAAGATCTTCTTCGACCAGGAGCTGGTGTACAGCTTCGACCTGCTGCCCGAGTGCGGGCATGGCCGGCCGGCCTTTATCAACCTGCAGCAATACTATGTGGAAGGTTATCTGGTGGAGCGCGCGGCCGAACTGGCCAACCTGGCGATCCGCTGGAAGCATCGCGTGGCGGGGCTCACGCAAGATGGCGACGTGGTGACGCTGGATGTGGAAACGCCCGATGGCAACTATGCCCTGCAGGCCCGCTACGTGGTGGTGGCCGACGGTGCACGCAGCCCGGTCCGCCATGCGATGGGCCTGGAAAGCAAGGGGCGCGTCTTCCATGACCGCTTCCTGATTGCCGATGTGAAGATGGCGGCGCCCTTCCCGAGCGAGCGCTGGTTCTGGTTCGATCCGCCGTTCAACCGCAACCAGTCGGTGCTGGTGCATCGACAGCCGGACAATGTCTGGCGCATCGATTTCCAGCTTGGCTGGGACGCCGATCCCGAGCTGGAAAAGCAGCCCGAACGGGTGATCCCCCGCATCCAGGCGTTGCTGGGCGATGGTGTCGAATTTGCACTGGAGTGGGTCAGTGTCTATACCTTCTCCTGCCAGCGCATGGATCGCTTCCGCCATGGCCGCGTGCTGTTCGCTGGCGATGCCGCGCACCGCGTTTCCCCTTTCGGGGCGCGTGGCGCCAACAGCGGCGTGCAGGACGCGGAGAACCTCGCCTGGAAGCTTGGGCTGGTGCTGGCGGGCAGCGCGCCGGATGCCTTGCTGGATAGCTACGCCAGCGAGCGCGAACACGCCGCCGACGAGAATATCCGCCACTCAACCCGCTCTACCGATTTCATCACGCCCAAGACACCCGTAAGCCGCGTCTTCCGCGACGCCGTGCTGACGCTGGCGCGGCAGCACGGTTTTGCCCGCCAGCTCGTCAACAGCGGGCGGCTGTCGGTGCCGGCGGTGTTGCACGCGTCCCCGCTCAACACGCCGGATGCGGCCGACGAGCAGGGCGAGGCGAAGTTCGCGGGGCTGATGGTGCCAGGCACGTCGTGCGCCGATGCGCCAGTGAAGGTGGACGGCCAGGCCGCGTGGCTTTTGCCCCAGCTGGGCAGCCGGTTCACTGCCATGGTCTTCGCGGACGCGGGCGCTTTGCCGGCACCGGCGCTGACCGCCTTGCAGGCGCTGTCCTGCGGACAGGTCCGGCTGGCAGTGCTGTGCGTGGTCCCGGCAGGTGGCGGCGAGACGCCCGGCGCACCCACCGGCGTGCGCTTGTTCGAGGATAGCGAAGGCCTGCTGGCGCGCCGCTACGACGGGCGGCCGGGCACGGTCTACCTGCTGCGGCCTGACCAGCACGTATGCGCGCGCTGGCGGGCATTCGATGCCGGCCAGGTGCAAGCCGCGTTGCGGCGGGCGCTCGGCTGGCAGGAAGACGGCGCCGCCGGTGACGAACGTATTGCTGCGGCCACAGCCGAGGCCTGAGACGTTAGGGAGACATGCTGATGCCGCTGAACACTCAACCCAACCTGACCCGCCCGGACGACTTCTACGAGGCGCTGATCGACATGCATCGCGACCTGTCCGACGCCCAGAGCCAGTCCGCCAACGCGCAGCTCATCCTGCTGCTGGCCAACCACATCGGCGACCTTGCCATCCTGCAGGAAGCCATGGAGTTCGCCCGTGCGGGCGTGCTCGCACGGGCTGTCGTCCAGCCCGCCACCGACCCGGCGGCCGCAGCCTGACGCCGCGCCCAGCCGCATTTCAAGAAACCGAGATTCATCGTAAATCGTAAGCGCAAGAGGAAGACACAAGACATGACGCAGACGCAACTGAATGTTCCGGGCAAAGCGCCGGACCACGGTACGCCCGGCTACCAGTCGGGTTTTGCCAACGAGTTTGCCACCGAGGCTCTGCCCGGCGCATTGCCGGTGGCGCAGAACTCACCCCAGCGCGCGCCCTATGGCCTCTATGCCGAACAGATCTCCGGCACCGCCTTTACGGCGCCGCGCGCGCACAACCGGCGCAGCTGGTGCTATCGCATCCGCCCGGCGGCCATGCACGAGCCGTTCACGCTGGTCGAGCAGTCGCGCATCGTCAGCCGCTTCGATGCCGTGCAGCCTTCGCCCAACCAGATGCGCTGGAGCCCGCCGGCCATGCCCACCGAGCCGACGGACTTTGTCGACGGCATCGTCACCATGGCCGGCAACGGCAGCCCGGAGGCCATGTCGGGTTGCGGCATCCACCTGTACCTGGCCAACCGGTCGATGACGGATCGCTTCTTCTATAACGCCGATGGTGAAATGCTGATCGTGCCGCAGCAGGGCAGGCTGCGCGTGGCCACCGAGATGGGCGTGCTGGACGTGGAGCCGCAGGAGATCGTGGTGGTGCCGCGCGGCGTGCGTTTCCGCGTGGAGTTACCGGACGGCGAAGCGCGCGGCTATATCTGCGAGAACTACGGTGCCTTGTTCCGCCTGCCGGACCTGGGCGTGATTGGTTCCAACGGCCTGGCCAACCCGCGCGATTTCCTGACGCCGCACGCCTGGTATGAGGATCGCGAAGGCGATTTCGAGCTGGTGGCGAAATTCCAGGGCAACCTGTGGCGCGCATCGATCGGGCACTCGCCGCTGGACGTGGTGGCCTGGCACGGCAACTACGCGCCGTACAAGTACGACCTGCGCCACTTCAACACGATCGGCTCGATCAGCTTCGACCACCCGGATCCGTCGATCTTCCTGGTGCTGCAAAGCCCCTCCGACACGCCGGGCGTGGATACCATCGATTTCGTCATCTTCGGCCCGCGCTGGCTGGCGGCGCAGAACACTTTCCGCCCGCCCTGGTTCCACCGCAATATCGCCAGCGAATTCATGGGCCTGGTCGAGGGCGTCTACGACGCCAAGGCCGATGGCTTCGCGCCCGGCGGCGCCAGCCTGCACAACTGCATGACCGGTCACGGCCCGGATGCCGAGACCTTCGCCAAGGCCACCACCGGGGATACTTCGCAGCCGCACCACATCAGCGATACCATGGCCTTCATGTTCGAGACGCCGGCCGTGATCCGGCCGACGCCGTATGCGGCGAAGTCGGCCCAGTTGCAGGCCGACTACTACACGTGCTGGCAGGGATTGAAGAAGCATTTCAACCCCGGCCAGCGCTGATTCCGACCAACGATTTCGTCTTCCGGGTGCGCGCGCGGCCGAAGCCGCCGGCACCTTTTGTCATTCCCTTCCGGAGCCCCCGATGACTACCGTCCAGCAGAGTTGGATCGATTCCGCCAACGATGGCATTACGCATTTCCCGCTGCAGAACCTTCCCTACGGCATCTTTTCCCCGAGCGGGCAGGGCCCGCGCGTGGGTGTCGCCATCGGCGACCTGATTCTCGACCTGTCCGTGCTGGATGCGGAAGGCCTGTTGCCAGCCGCGGTGAAGGGCGTGTTCGGCGGCGCCACGCTTAACGCCTTCATCGCGCTCGGCAAGCCGGCCTGGACCGAAACCCGACAACGCCTGACGGCCTTGCTGTCGGCGGACGACACCATCCTGCGTCCCAAATCCGCCTTGCATGAGCAAGCCCTGGTGCCGATGGCCTGGGCCACCTTGCACTTGCCCGTGGACATCCCCGGCTATACGGATTTCTACTCCTCGCGCGAGCACGCCACCAACGTTGGCCGCATGTTCCGCGATCCGGACAATGCGCTTCTGCCCAACTGGCTGGAGATTCCCATCGGCTACAACGGCCGCGCCAGTTCGGTGGTGGTGAGCGGCACTGCGCTGCACCGTCCCAAGGGGCAGATCAAGCCGCCCAACGCACCGCGCCCGATCTTCACGGCCTGCCAGAAGCTCGATTACGAACTGGAAATGGCCTTTATCGTCGGCAAACCGTCGACGCTTGGCGAGCCGGTTACCACCGCCGCTGCGGCCGGGCATATCTTCGGCATGGTGATCCTCAACGACTGGAGCGCGCGCGATATCCAGCAGTGGGAATATGTGCCGCTGGGCCCGTTCAACAGCAAAGGCTTCGGCACCTCGATCTCGCCGTGGGTGGTGACGATGGACGCGCTCGAGCCGTTCCGCCGCGACAATCCGGTGCAGTCGCCCGAGCCGCTGGAATACCTGCAGCAGCCGGAGCGCAATGCCTACGACATCGCACTGGAAGTCTCCCTGCGCCCGGAAGGCGCCGAGCATGCCACCACCGTCTGCCGCACCAACTTCAAGGCCATGTACTGGACCATGGTGCAGCAACTGGCCCACCACACGGTGTCGGGCTGCAATGTTCGCGTGGGAGACCTGATGGGCTCCGGCACCATCAGCGGCACCACGCCGGATTCCTATGGCAGCCTGCTGGAGCTGACCCGCAACGGTGCCGAGCCGGTAGCGCTGGCCGACGGCGGCAAGCGTGGCTTCCTGGAAGACGGCGACGAAGTGGTCATGGCCGGCTGGTGCCAGGGCGACGGCTATCGGGTCGGGTTTGGCGAAGTGGCCGGCAAGATCCTGCCGGCGCGCTAAGCGGCCGGGCTCAGCGGGACATCCAGGATGACCGCGGCGCGGCCGGCCAGCAGCAACTGGCCGGCCGCGCTGACTTCAAAGGCATAGAGGATGTTGTTCTCGCTGCCGCTGATGCGGTGGGCCTCCACCAGCAGCGGCGCGGCGATATCGTCAAGACGCGCCACGCGCAGGTCCAGCTTGCGCACGCTGGCGAGGTAGCCCACGCGCGGGCGCTGCGCCGGCTGTTGCAAGGCGGCGCCGTGCGCGGCCATGGCCTGCGCGGCGTATTCGATGCCGCAGACGGCCGCCAGGCGTCCGTGGGCGCGCAGCGGATTCTCGGGATGGGTATGGCTGCTGGCTTCGCAGCGGATGAACTCCGGGCTCCAGTCGAGCACGGCGTCCAGCAGGCACATGTTGCCCTGATGCGGTATATGCGCCGCGATCCACGCGCGCCCCAGCGGTGCCGCGTCGGGATGCATGGCGTTATGCCGCCGCGGCCGGGGTAACGGCCACCCGCAGGCGCAGATCATCCAGATAGTCGATCACCACCTCGCGCGGGCCGCCCAGCGCCAGCGCCTGCAGCAGGGGCAGGGCCCGCGCCGCGGGCACGCCCTGGCGCAACCGCTCCAGCGCGGGGTCCGCCATCCGGCTGGCCGGGGCTTCGGCCAGCGTGACGTCGAGGCGCGCGAGGGAACGCGGGGTCGGCTCGGGCAGCAGCACCAGCGCCAGGCCGAACGCGTCCGGGATCGGCCGGTGGCTGCGCAGCGGCTCCGGGTAGTCCGTGTCGTAGGCGATCAGCATGCACGCTTCGCGGTCCACCGCCACCTGGCACAGGGCGTCCAGCAGGCCGGCGCCGAAACTGCCGTCGCGGGCGCACAGCACATTGGACGCTGCCATGGCACCGGAGGCGATGCCCCAGTAGCCCGCCGCCGCGTTATGCACTGAGTTGTGGAAGCGCGTCGGCGAGATCAGCGGATCGTCGCTGGCCAGTGCCTCGCAGATCATGTGATAGTTGTGGCCGTCGCCGCTGGATGCGGTGAATATGGTTGGCAGGGCCGCCGCATCCATGCCGCTCGCCGCTGCGGCTTGCTGGCCAAGCCCCAGCGCCAGCTTGACACTGGGGCCGGTGCGGCGCCGTTCGGCCGGTGGCAGGCCGGCCGGTGGTGGCAGTCCGGTCGGTTCGCTGGCATAGGGCAGCGTGCCGGCAAGTACGGCGGCACCTTGCGGCCAGTCCTTGAAACCGGGTCCGAGCAGGCCGATGCCTTCGATGAATGCGCTCACTTGCATGGCTAGGTTCAACCTGGCGAATCGGCGCGCCCGAACAACAGGCTGCAGTTGGAGCCGCCAAAGCCAAAGGCGTTGCTCAGAACGCGGTGCACGGGCTGCTCGCGGTTTTCCAGCAGGTAGTCGAGCGGCAATTCGGGATCCGGCTCGGTGGTGTTGATGCCCGCCGGCAGCAGGCCGTGACGCAGCGCCAGCGCGCAGATCACCGCCTCGATGGCGCCGGCCGCGCCCAGCGTGTGGCCGGTTGCGCCCTTGGTCGAACTGCACGGCGCGGCGGGCAGCAGGTCCAGCATGGCCTTGCCTTCGGCCGCATCATTGCTGCGCGTGGCGGTGCCGTGCAGGTTGACGTAGTCGATCTGCGCCGGTGTCAGGCCGGCGCTGGACAGCGCCTGCGCCATCGCCATGCGGGCGCCCAGGCCCTGCGGGTGCGGCGCTGACATATGGTGGGCATCGCTGGATTCGCCGATGCCCAGCAGCAGGATGTCTTCGCCCGCGCGCGCGGCGCTTGCCGCGGGAAGGCGCTCCAGCAGGCCGAACGCGGCGCCTTCGCCGATCGAGATGCCATTGCGGTGCGCGTCGTAGGGGCGGCATGGCTGGCTGGATACCAGTTCCAGCGAATTGAAACCGTACAGCGTGGTGTGGCACAGCGAATCGACGCCACCCACCACGGCAGCATCGATCAGTCCCGCCTCGATCATGCGGCGTGCCGAGGCAAACACCTTGGCACCGGACGAGCAGGCCGAGGAGATCGATGCCGCGGGCCCACGCAGGCCGAAGTAGCACCGTACGAATTCCGCCAGCGAGTAGGGGCTGTGGCTGCCGCGGTAATGAAAATCCGCGGGCAGCGCACCGGTGTCGGGGTCGCGTCGGCGGTACGCAAGCTCGGTCTGCAGGATGCCGGCAGTGCTGGTGCCAAGGAACACACCGATCCGGTGCGCGCCGTAGCGGGCCACGCTTGCGCGAACCTGCTCCGCAAAGCCGTCCTGTTCCAGCCCCAGTTGCGCCAGCCGGTTGTTGCGGCAGTCGAACTCAGCCAGCGCCGCGGGCAGCGACGTCTCATCCACCTGCGCGACTTCACCAATATACGTATCCAGCCTGATATCGCTGAACTCGCAGGGAATCAGCCCGCCGCGTTGTGCGCGCAAGGCCGCCAGTGTGGCGTCGAGGCCATGCCCCAGGCAACTGGTGGCTGTGTAGTGCGAGAAAAGAAGGGGGGACACTGCTTTGTGGATCCGTTTGCGCGGTGCGCCGATTGTATCAAATGGCCCGTGTCGGCAAGCCGCACGGGGCAAGGCGTCACGTAGCATCACGCAGCGTTATGCAGCGCAGCCCGGCGCTGTCGATGGCCCGCAGCACACGCGGCAGCACCGCCAGCACCAGCGGCCTGCCGGCGCGATCATGGCCTGGGTTGCCGTCATGCAGCAGCAGGATGTCGCGCTCGGCCAGGCCGGTCAGCAGGCGGCGCGCGACATGATCGGCATCGCCGGCGGCGGCGGTGTCGAAGCCCCGCCGCGTCCAGCTGGCCAGGTGCAGGCCCAGCCGGCACAGCACGGGTTCGAGGAAGGGGTTGCGCAGCCCGGCGGGCGCCCGGAAGAAGCGCGGCGCGGTGCCGGTCAGTTCCTTCAGCACCTGCTGTGCCGCGGCGATATCGCGCATCTGCCTGGCCGGGCCGAACAGGGAGAAGTGATGGCGATGGTCCAGGCTGTGGTTCTCCACCGCGTGTCCGCGCTGCACGATCTCGCGGACCAGCGCGGGGTGCCGCGCCGCGCGTGCGCCGATGCAGAAGAAAGTGGCCTGCACGCCGTGCTGATCCAGCAGGTCCAGCACGCGTGGCGTCACCTCGGGATTGGGACCGTCGTCGAAGCTCAGGGCCACGCAACCCTGTGCCGATGGCGGGAGGCGCCGCAGGTTGGGTCCCAGCCAGGTACTGCGCGGCCACAGCCCGGCCGCCGTCAGCAGCAGATGCGAGGCAATCACACTGCCGGCAGCCCACGGCAGGCACGCAGGCTGTGCCACGATGGCCGCGGCGGCGCCGGCATGCACTGCCAGCGTACCGCTGACCAGGGCGCCAGGACGCCACCGGCGGGCGTCGTGGATGGCGGCCGGGGCCGCTTGCAGGCGAGGGGTCGGTGTCATGCGGCTCATGGTTGGCTCCTGGCCGTCGCTGACAGCAGCGCCGGCGGCGCCAGGATAGCGGAGAACAATAGCGCGAGCACCGCGCCGGGGCCCACTGTCATGCCGAACGCTTGCAGCAACGGCAGGCTCGAGAAGGCGAGCAGTCCGAAAGCCGCCACGGTGGTCATGTTGGCCAGCATCAGGGATACCAGCGTATGTGGCGAAATAGCGGAAGCCTGCCGGCCGCTGCCGTTGAAGAACAGCGCGTAGTTCGATCCCACCGCGATCAGCAGCAGCATGCCGACCAGGTGCAGGATGGTGAGTTGCCGCCCGCTGGCGGCGAGCCCCGCAACTACCACTAGCGTGGCGGCGGCCAGCGGCAGCAAGGTGCTCAGCACGCGGCGCGGCGAGCGCAGCGCGATCGTCAGCAGCACGGCGATGGCGGCGAGCCCGCCGAGCGACAGGCGCAGCGCTTCGTGCATATAGCTGGCATACAGGTGGTCGGATTCGCTCTTCAGGTCGACAAAGAGCGTGTCGTCCAGGGCCGCGCGCGCAATGGCGGCGCGGATCGGAGCGGCGTCGAGGCTCGGCCCCGCTGCCGGCCCCGTTTTGCCTTGTGGCGTCGCCGTGGGCGCGCGCAGCGGCAGCGTCGCGCTCCAGCGCTCGCCGTGGCGGGTCAGCAGCCCGTCGACCGCAAGGGCCATCGAGGTGCCGCGCAGGTCTTCCCGGCGCAGCGGCACCGCGCCGCGCGCTTGCTCGGCGTCATCCAGGAACGGCGTAAACAGGCCGGGCTTCACCGGTTGATCCGCTACCGCCGCCTGCAGCCGTTGCGCCAGTTCCGGCCGCGGCGGCAGGCTGGCCTGCCGGGCGCGCTGGGTGGCCAGGCTGGGCAGGTAGCGCGCGGGGCTCTCATAGCCCGCGATGACGCTTTGCGCCACCAGGGGATCCAGCTCTCGCGCCACCCGCTCGGCACCCTGCAGCACGCTCTCCTGGTCGGGGCCGGACAAGACCACCAGGTAGCGCACGTCCGGCGCGCCAAGGTCGGCGCGCAACGCGGCGTCGAGTGCCTGTTCCCGCTCGGGCACAGGACTTAGCGAGGAGAGTTCCTGGCTCCACAGCGGGGCGCGCTGCATCAGCAGCACCGCGCCGGCTGCCAGCAGCAAGGCTGCCATCGGCCAGCGCAGCCGGTGGGCATGGGCGGCGGCGCTGGCCAGGCGCGTGCCCAGCGGCGTGACATCGCGCATGCGCAGGTTGGCCGGCGCCAGCCGCGGCAGCACGAAGCGCGTGACCAGCGCTGCCGTAGTCAGCCCGGCGATGGAATACAGCCCCAGCTGGGCGAGCCCGGGAAAGCCCGAAAGCAGCAGCGAAGCAAAACCGCAGACCGACGTCAAAACGCCCAGCCGCACCGTGGGCCAGAACGCGCCGACCCAGGCCCGTTCGTCGCGCCGGCCGGCATGTGTGTACTGGGCGGATTGCACGAACAGGTAGATGGAGTAGTCGACCGCCTCGCCGATCAGCGTGGTGCCGAAGCCAAGCGTCAGCCCATGCACCATGCCGCCAAAGCCGAGGCTGACCGCGGCCACGCCGGCCAGCGCGCCAGATACGACCGGCACCAGCCCGAGCAGTAGCGTGGGCACCGAGCGGTACACCACCAGCAGCAGCGTGACGATAAGGCAGATGCCCAGCGTGGACAGCCGCTCCACTTCCCGCTTGATGGTGTCGCGAGTGCTGACGGAGAACACGCCCGGGCCGGTCATCACAAGGCGGTAAGGTGCGGCGCCGGCCTGCGCTGGCTGTGCCTGCCGGGCTTGCCCGAAGGCCTGGCGGATGGCGGCGATGGCATCTGCCTGCCCGTCGGTGTCGGAGCCGGCGCTGGCGGTCTGCGCCAGCAGCACGGCGCGCTGGCCGTTGCGCGAGCTCCATGCGCCGTCGCGCAGCGGCACGCGCTGGCTGCTATCGAGCTGGCCCAGCACGGAGGTGATTTCGCCGGTGGGATCGCGCGGCAAGAGCGTTTTGGTGAAGAGTCCCGCCGGAGAGGCGAGCAGGTCGAAGCTTTCGCCCACCGCCGCCTTGAGCCCGTCCGGCGAAAAGCGCTCGGGCGTGACCGTGGGGCTGAGCAGGTAGCGATGCGCATAGAGGAAGCGCTGGTCGCTGGCCTGGTTGACCGGCTCGCCATTGTTGACCGAGGAAAAGCGCGGGTCGGCCCGCAACTTCGCCGCCACGGCCCTGGAGAGAGCGGCCCGCCCGGCGGCGTCGCCGCCTTCGATGCCAAGCAGGATCAGCCTGGACACCAGCCCCTCGCGCAACTGGTCCACCAGCAACTGCTGCTCCGCGCTCGGGCTGCGCGGCAGGAAAGCAGACAAGTCCGCCGTGAAGCTGGTGCGCGCAACCACCGCGGCGCAGGCCAGCAGGAACACCATCCACAGGCCGACGGCCATGCGCGCCGGCCGTTCGGCCAGGCGCTGGCGCCAGTTGTCGCGGCGAGCCTGTCCGGTCATGGGGCGCCGGCCGTCTTGATCTTCATCACCGAGCGGTCACCGTCTGCCTGCACGATTTCCACGCTATCGAGCGTGTCCCGTGCGCCTTCGATGCGGACCTGCCTGACGATGCCCGCCATGCGCGAATCGGCCGGCGTCAGGGTCAGCGTCCAGCGGGTAGCGCGGCCCTCGATGCCTAGTCGATAGTAACGCTCCAGCGCATTGCGGTTGCCCGCCAGGGTGCCGCGGATGCTCTCGATAAAGGCCGCGATTTCCGGATAGTTTTGCAGGGGCATCACGAACCGCTTGCCGCCGCGCTCCACCGTCATCATGTCGCCGTCGAGCACGAGGTTCTCCGGCTTGGGCGCAACGGTACGCTTTTCCAGGTGATCCGGCGCCACGAATACCAGTTCCCCCGATGATTCCACCGGACGTTCGAGCATGGCGAGATATTTCGTCTCGGTGAAGCGCACGCGCCCGGATTTGCGCTGCGCCAGCGCGGACATCAACTGGTCCACGCCCCAGGCCGCGGAGGCGGCGGGCGGTTCGGCGGCCTGCGTGGCAGGCGGGGCCGCCAGGATAAGCGCACCGCCCAGGCAGGCAAGCATGGACAGGCGCGCAAGACCACGCAGGCAGCAAGGCGCGAGGGCGGCGGGGAATCGAGGCATTTGTCAGGGCTCGTTGCCGGGAGGCGGCTGGCTGGAAAGCGGCGGGCCGGACTGCCAGAAGTCGTAGAAGTTGAACCAGTTGTATGGCGCGTCGTGGCAGTGGCGTTCCAGCATGCCTACATAGCGTGTCAGTGCGGCCTGGACTTCCTGCTCACGCTGGCCGCGTGCCACTTGGGAGAAATCCGCCAGCGCCTCGAAGTGAATGTCGTAGCGGTTGCCGCCGCGATACAGCCCGGTCATGAAGATCACAGGACGGCGCAGCATGGCCGCCATGCGCAGCGGGCCAGTGGGAAAGCCCGCCGGCGCGCCCAGGAAATCGCACTGCTGCACGGGATCGGTGGCGCGTTGCGAGAGCGTGCGATCGGCCAGCATGCCGATCATGAAGCCGCGTTCCAGGTATTCGCGTGCCTTCAGCATGGCATCGATGCGGCCGAGCGAGATCACATCCTGGCGCATGGCCGGGTTGATGGCTTCCAGCACGCTGTTCAGTTTGCGCGCGTTCTCCTCGTACATGGTGATCGCGACCCGCAGGCCGGGCCGCTGGCGGCCCACGGCGCGGATCACTTCGAAACTGCCCAGGTGGGCACCCAGCAGGAAGGCGCCGCCGCCTCGCGCCATCGCCTCGTCCACCAGTTCGCCGCCATGCACGCGGATATCGAACAGGTCGAAGCGTTCGTTGAGCAGGTAGATGCGGTCGTGGATGGTCGAGGCGAAGCTGAAGACGTGTCTGAAACCGTCGCTCCAGCCCGCGTCGCGTCCCAGCACTCGGTCCAGGTAGGCGCGCGAGGCATAGCGTGCGGTCGGGGAAAACAGCACGAAGTAAGCGGTGACCAGGCGCAGCACGGCGCGGCCGAACCGGCGCCCGAGGCGCAAGGAGAGCCAACTCATGACGCGCAGCAGCGTGGTGTTGCTGCGCTCCTGGCGGCTGGACCAGTCGGCGCCGGCGGCTTGTCCTCGATTGGCCGGCGACGTCATGCGCGGATCTCCCCTGACGCCGGCGCTGCCGGGGTCAGCGTGCCGCTTGCCACGTCCCGGCCGCTGGCGCTGAGCGTGAAGCGGATCGTGCCGCGCGCATCGGCTTCGTGCGTGACCGTCACCGGTTCGCCGGGCGACACCGGGCTCAGGAACTTGACCGAACCGAGCTGGAAGATCTCCAGCGGTTGCGCCAGCGCGGCGCCGATCAGCGCGATCGCGTGATCCAGCAGCACCACCCCCGGCACCACCGGATGGCCGGGGAAGTGGCCGGCCAGCGCGGGATGATCGGGCGCAATGACGAAGCCAGCCGTGGTGCGCGCTGCGCCTTGCTTGAGTCGATGGTCGGGGCGGGCCATGCGCATCATGCACCCGCTCCGGGCGGTTGGGACTGCCGGGCCGCCTGCAGCCTTGCCACCAGTGGCGCCAGGATCTCGTGCGGAAGCTTGCCCGTGGCGTTGCGCGGCAGCGTGTCGACGAATAGCACCGGGCGAGGCAGGAAGGCCGGATCGATGCGCTCGCGCAGCGCGTGCAGGATCTGCGAGGCCTGCAGGCGCGGCGCCACCACTAGCGCAAGCAGGCGCCGCACCTGGCCTTCGGCTCGCTCGCCCGGCGGCGCATCCGGCATGAAGAAGACACCGTCTTCCACGCCCTCGATGGCGTTGAGCTGGTGGTTGAGGTAAGCCAGGGAGGTGCGCTTGCCGGCGATATTGATCAGGTCCGCCTTGCGGCCGTGCAACAGGAAGCGGGTTTCGTCCAGCAGCTCCAGCGCGTCGCCCATGGCGACGGGTTGTTCCACATGGCCGCCCGCTGCCCAGACCTGGTCCTCTGCGCCGCTTCCACCGGTTTCGCCGCCGGCTTGCCGCCGCGCTTCCAGCCTCACCCCAGGGAACAGTTCCCAGGCGCTGGTCTGCGCGGTGCGGCGCGTAGCCAGTTGGCCCGTTTCGGTGCTGCCGTAGATTTCCATCAGCGGCGCCGCCAGGCGTGCCTCCGCCTCGCATGCCAGCTTCTCCGACAGTGGCGCGGTGGCAGACAGGATAAGGTCTGCCGGGGGCAGCCTGGCGGGAGAGCGCAGCAGCGCGCGCAGGTGCACCGGCGAGGTCACCAGCACGCGCGGCCGTGGCACGGCGTCCAGTGCATCGCGGATGTCCGCGGGGTAGAAGGTATGCGCTGCGCTCAGGGCGATACCGCCCTGCAAGGCCAGCAGTACCGTCGACTCGAAACCATACATGTGCTGGGGCGGCACGGTGCCCACCAGCGTATAGGCGCGGCCGTCCTGCAAGCCCAGCCGTGCCGCCGCGGCGCGTACGTTGCTGACCAGGAAGCCCCAGGTCTTGCGGTGCGGCACCGGTTGCCCCGTCGAACCGGAGGTGAACACATAGGCCATGACGCGCTCGCCGGGGATGGACGGTATGCTCGGCTCAGGCAGGGTGGCCGCGCCGGCTTGCCCGACGAACCCGGGGACGCGGAAGCGCGGCAGCGCGATATCGCAATCCGGCGTGTCGTGCAGGCAGAAGGCGTCGGGCGCGAACGATGCGAGCTGGCGCACCATTTCCGGTGTATGGGTGGACGGCAGCAGGCTGATCTTGCCGGCCACCAGCGCAGCGCACAGGCCTACGGTGAAGCGATAGCGGTCGGCGCAGACATTGAAGATATGGCCGCCCGGCGGCAACCCGGCGGCAAGCCGCATGACGTCTGCCAGGAAGTGGCGCACCGTGACTGGCTGGCCGAGATGCCAGGCAATGATGCTATCCGGGGAGGTATGTGAAACCAGCGGATAGGCGCGTCCGTTGCCGGGCTGCCGATGGGTGGGGGCGGCCGGCATCAACGCGACAACCCCGCGCGCGCGGCCATGGCCGCGCGGTAGCCCTGGATCGCTTCGCGAACGCCGGCATGGGCCACTCCCGGCAGCGCAAAACGGCGGCAACCCGCTTCCACCACGAACATCAGTGCCACCAGTACCGGGCTGCACAGGTTGGCGAATGTGGACCAGGTGGCGACAGGCGCGAGCGCGAACAGGACTGTGGATACCGCCGCCATGATGGCGAAGAACAGCGTCCACGCCAGCGTGACGGCGCGTGTGTAGCGTTGCAGCGCGGGGGAAAGCGCGCCCCGCACGATGGCGGCGAACTCGGTGCACAGCGGCGTTTGCCCGCGCCGCAAGCTGCGGCCGAACATCAATCCGAGCGCGGTGTTCGCACCCATGTGCTGCATGTAGTAGGTCCACCCGAAATGCAGCGAGAGCGGTGCGCGCGCCAGCCACAGGCCGGCGCAGGCCAGCGCCAGCAGCACAAGCAAGGGGAACCGCCAGCGGGAGCGCCAGCTGACGCCCAGCCCCAGCAGGATAAAAGGCGCTGCACCCAGCAGCAAGCCGGCCTCCTGTGCGCCGGGCCGCTGGGCCACTTGGTGCAAGGCGTACTCATACAACGCAAAAAATGCAGCAACGATCACCCAGCCGTGACGGCGCAGAGGGTGCTGACCAGCGGCATGTGCCGTAGCCGGCATTTGCTTGGGCGAGGCGGTGGAGCTGCTGGTGTGACAGTCGTCCGCCGGCCTGGCGGGCAGGCGATCGGGACGGCAGGTCGTGGATGGATCACAAGATGACATTTGGTGCTATAGGGGGACGGCTGTGGCGCTTGGCTTGTCTTGCCGGATGCGTCCGGCAGGACGGCCCGGTACCGATCCGGGCGCCGGGAAGCAAGACGAGAGCATATAGCGTGAAGACTGCCGAAGTGGAGCGATGTTTCAGGACGCGGCGAACAATGTTGTTACCAAACTTCTCTTTTCTAGTGGGATTTTCCCCAGCTTGGTAGCATCTGCCCCAAAGACGATGCCGGAGTATACGATAGCCGTCTGCCTTCGCGCACGCCCCGGGCTGCCCATCATGTGCAGGAGACGACTACCGTAGCGTGCATGCGGAACCCTTCGATATTTGCAACGTTGCGACGATGACCGAACTGGAACATGAACTCGCCGAGTTGATCATCGGCGAACTCGATATCTCCGACATCAAGCCGGAAGATGTCTCTGCTGAAACGCCCCTGTATGGCGAGGGCTTTGGCCTGGATTCCATCGACATCCTGGAGATTGCCCTGCTGATCTCGAAGAAGTACGGGTTCGAATTGCGCTCCGACAATCCCGACAACCACAAGATTTTCGCCTCGCTCGGCAGTCTCGCCACCTATGCGGCAGCGAACCGGACGCGTTGATGCCTCCGGCTGGCCGCCTGGCCTTGCCCGGATGTCAGAAGCGGGTGGGCAGACAAGGGATATCGAAGTGGGGTATCAATGTGCGGCATCGGGAAGGTGCCTGTGATGCGCTGCGGGGGCCTGTCGACGTAACGAAGCAGCCGCTTGTGGGAGCGTGAATGGAGCAGCAAGAGAAGCGCAAGCTGGCGCTTGTCACCGGCGGCAGCGGCGCGCTTGGACAGGCTATTTGCCTGGCGATGGCGCAGGCGGGCCATGAGGTGTGGGTCCATGCCAACCGCCACCTTGCCCAGGCCGAGGCGGTAGCCGCGACGATTCGCGCGGCCGGCGGCCACGCGCATGCCATCGCCTTCGATGTCACCGATGCCGATGCCACAGACGCTGCGTTGCAGCGCATCCTGGCGCACGGGCCGGTGCAGGTACTCGTCAACAATGCCGGCATCCATGACGACGCACCGATGGTCGGCATGACGCGCCAGCAGTGGCGCAGTGTCATCGACGTCTCGCTGAACGGATTCTTCAACGTCACCCAGCCCCTGCTGATGCCGATGATGCGCACCCGCTGGGGCCGCATCGTCAGCATGGCTTCGGTGGCGGCGCTGGTGGGCAACCGTGGCCAGGCCAACTACGCTGCCGCCAAGGCCGGGATCATCGCCGCCACGCGGTCCCTGGCCATCGAGATGGCCTCGCGCGGTGTTACCGTCAATGCCGTGGCGCCCGGCGTCATCGAGTCGCCCATGACCGGCGAGGCGTTTCCGGTTGAGCGCATCCGGCAACTGGTGCCGGCACAGCGCGCCGGCAGCCCGCAGGAGGTCGCCGGCATGATCGCCTACCTCGTGTCGGACGCGGCGGCCTACGTCACTGGCCAGACGCTTTCCATCAACGGCGGCATGGCCTAGTGCGGCCGCGGGATTCCAGGAAACATGATGGATAACAAGGCTCCTTGCAGCACCGCTGGCGCAACGCCGGCCGCGTTGCCGGCGTCCGGCCTGCGCCAATGCGATGTACTGGTGATCGGCGGGGGCCCTGCCGGGTCCACCGCTGCGGCCTTGCTGGCCGAGCGCGGATTCCAGGTCACTCTGCTGGAGAAGGAGCGCCATCCGCGTTTCCATATCGGCGAATCCTTGCTGCCCGCCAACCTGCCGCTGTTCGAGCGCCTGGGCGTGGCCGATGAAGTGCGGGCCATTTCCATCGAGAAGTGGGCTGCCGAGTTTGTCTCCCCGTGGCACGAAGGCGGCCAGGCATTCGATTTCGCCGATGCCTGGGACAAGTCGATGCCATACGCCTACCACGTGCGCCGCTCTGCCTTTGACGAACTGCTGTTCCGCAATGCGGCGCGCAAGGGCGCGCGAGTGATCGAACAATGCCGGGTGCGGGAAGTGGAGTTCCTTGCGCAGGAATCGGGCGCCTTGGTGCATGCGGTACGGGACGACGGCAGCCGGGAGGAATGGCAGGCACGCTTCGTAGTCGACGCGTCCGGCCGCGATACGTTTCTTGCCAACCGCTTCAAGACCAAGCTGCGCAATCCCAAGCACAACAGCTCCGCGCTGTACGGGCACTTTCGCGGCGCGCGGCGCCATCCTGGCAAGAACGAGGGCAACATCACCATTTTCTGGTTCGAACACGGCTGGTTCTGGTTCATCCCGCTTTCGGACGGGACCACCAGCGTGGGCGCCGTGACGTGGCCGTATTACCTGAAACGCCGCGACAAGCCGCTCAGGGATTTCTTCGCCGACACCATCGCGCTGTGCCCGGCCCTGGCGGAGCGGCTGGCGGGCGCGGAGCTGGTGGCGGACGTGGAGGCCACCGGCAATTATTCCTATGTGACCGAGCAGACCTTTGGCCCGAACTACGTGCTGCTTGGCGACGCCTATGCCTTTATCGACCCGGTGTTCTCATCGGGCGTGATGCTGGCCATGACCAGCGCCTTTGCCGCCGCCGATGCCATCGAAACCTGCCTGCGCGAGCCGGCCAGGGCGCAGCTTGCGCTGCAACGCTTCGACAAGGTAGTGCGCCACGGTCCCAGGCAGTTCTCCTGGTTCATCTACCGCATTACCACGCCGACCATGCGCGACCTGTTCATGGGGCCGCGCAATGTGTTGCGCATGAAGGAGGCGCTGCTCTCCGTGCTGGCCGGCGACATCTATGGCAAGACGCCGATCTGGCGCTCGCTGCTGGCCTTCAAGGTGCTCTACTACGGCGTGGCGCTGTTCAACCTGCGGCGCTCATTGGGCGCATGGCGTCAACGCCGCCGCAATATCCGCCCGCTCGACGACGCCGGCACGGTGGCCAGCCGATGAAGCGCGACGCCATGAACGCGACACCGCTGCGGCTGGCGCAGTACACGGCCCGTGGACTGGCGGCGGTACGGCCGGGCTGGCTGGATGGCGCGCTGGGGGCCGTGTGGTATGGCGGCGGTACGCCGCCGGCGACGCTTGCGACGGACTTGCCGCTGGCGCGCGTGGCCACGCCGCCACTGGGCGAGGATCCCGTCGTATGCGAGGTCTGGCACGGCAGCAATGCTGCCTGGGACACCATCGGCGAGCCTGCCACCGGCCGGCACGGCGTGGTGGATTTCCGCACGGATGCCACGCTGGGCCTGATCTTCGGCAGCGTCACGCTGCGCGAGGCGGATTTTGCCGCCGCGCAGGGAAGCATGCTGCAGTCGGCGACCGAGCGCGCCTATCTCGACATCTTCGGCTTGCTGGATGCGAAGGGCTATCCCTATCTCGTACGGGTGTGGAATTACGTTGCCGACATCAATGCGGAGGAGTCTGGCATGGAGCGGTATCGCCAGTTCAATATCGGGCGGCAGGATGCCTTCACGGCGTGCCGCCGGGAAATCGTGGGCAATGTGCCGGCGGCCTGCGCGCTTGGCGCGGTGGGCCAGCCCGTGGCGCAGCGCACGCTCTCGATCGGCTTCCTGGCCAGCCCGCGCGCGCCGGTCGCGGTGGAGAATCCGCGCCAGGTCAGCGCCTATCACTATCCTGCTCAATACGGCCCGCGCAGCCCTACCTTTGCACGCGCTGGCGTGTGGCAGGCCGGGACGCACGACGAATGCGCCGCCCCCGTGCTGTTCGTGTCCGGCACCGCCAGCATTGTCGGGCATCGCACGGTGCATGCCGGCGATGTGGCCGCGCAGACGCGCGAGAGCATCGCCAATATTGCCGCCGTCCTGGAGCAGGCCGCGCGCGATGGACATGCGGAGATCGGCCTGCCGGAACTCGCTTACCGCGTTTACGTGCGCCATCCGCGGGAACGCGGCACCCTCGCCAGCGTGCGCGCGGCACTGGAGGGCGCGGTCGGGCACGGCGTGGCGGCCGCCTATGTGCAGGCCGACATCTGCCGCGGCGATCTCTTGGTGGAAATCGAGGCATCGGCCGGCCATGGGCTGGAAGTGCTGGCGTGAGCGCGACATGACACTGCATGCCGCGGGCCGCCGGCACGGCCTTGACCCCGATATTCGCGGAATCCGCCATCCGCGCGCAAAGCGGGGAATGCGCGCGTCGGTGGAGGTGGCCTGATGCGGCGTCAACTACGCGAAACCTTGCCTGGCCTGGTGGTGGCAGCTGAATATGCCGTGTTCTATGCGGGCCTGCTGCTGCTGGCGCTGGTGTCCCTGCTGTGGGCACCCTTCGCCGCGGCCTGCTACTGGCTGCTGCCGGCAGGGCTGGGGCGGCGCTTCGGCCGATTCGTGATCATGTGCATATTCCGCTTCTATCTGTGGGCCCTGGAGGGCATGGGCGCCTGCCGCTTCGACCTGCGCGAACTGGACAGCCTGCGTGGCGGGCCGCCCCTCGTGCTGGCGGCGAACCACCCTGGCTTGCTGGATGCCTTGCTGGTGTTGTCGCGGCTGCCCGGGGCGGCCTGCATCATGAAAGCCGATGTGGTGGACAATCCCTTCCTCGGTGCGGCTGCCAGGCTGGCGCGCTATATCCGTAACGACACGCTGGCCGGCATGATCCGCTGTGCCGTGCAGGAGCTGCGGCGTGGCGGCCAGGTGCTGGTATTCCCGGAAGGCACGCGCACCACCCGCCGTCCGGTCAATGCCTTCAAGGGCGGCGTCGGGCTGATTGCCAAGCGTGCGGGCGTGTCGGTGCAGACGCTGTTTATCGAGACCGATTCGCCGTTCCTCGGGAAGGGCTGGCCGATTTTTCGCAAGCCCGATATGCCGGTCTGCTATCGCGTCCGGCTGGGCCGGCGCTTCGATGCGCCCGACAGCGAGCGCGCTTTCATGGCCGAGCTGGCGCAATACTATGAGGCGGAGCTGTCGCGCCCGGAAAGTGAGCCGCTTCGTCCGGGCGCCGCGGGCTGCGCCGCGGTGCACAACGTCTAAGCGGCCAGGTTTGTGCGGCCGGGCTAGCCGGCGGGTTGCCGGCATGCCGCCTGCCTCCTGCCTCCTGTTCTTGCCGTTTTTGTTTTTTCACTGTTTCCAGATCCACCTTCGCATGATCAAGCCTTCCAACACCCATCTCGTCCTGATTCCCAGCTACAACCCTGGGGCCAAGGTTTGCGACACGGTGCGCGAGGCGCGGCGCCATTGGTCGCCGGTGTGGGTGGTGGTGGATGGCAGCACCGACGGCAGCACGCAATGGCTGCAGCAAGAGGCGGCAGCCGACCCGGGCTTGCGGGTGCTCGTGCTGCCCCGCAACCAGGGCAAGGGGGCTGCGGTGCTGCAGGGGCTGGAGCAGGCCGCGGCGCAAGGGTTCACCCACGTGCTGACCATGGATTCCGACGGCCAGCACCCGGCCGGCCTGATCGCCCCCTTCATGGCGGCATCGCAACGCGATCCGGGCGCCATGGTGCTCGGCCGGCCGGTCTTCGATGCCAGCGCGCCGAAGGCCCGGGTCTACGGGCGGCGTATCTCCAACGCCTGGGCCAACCTGGAAACGCTCTGGGCCGGTATCGGCGATTCGCTCTATGGCTTTCGCGTTTACCCGATCGCGCCGCTGCGCGCTGTCATGCGCAAGCAGCGCTGGATGCGGCGTTTCGATTTCGATCCCGAGGCGGTGGTGCGCATGTGCTGGCATGGCGTGCGGCCGCTGAACGTGGACGCGCCGGTGCGCTATTTCAGCGCCGAGGAAGGTGGTGTCTCGCACTTCAACTACGTGCGCGACAACCTCTTGCTGAGCGGGATGCATGTGCGCCTGCTCGCCGGCTTCCTGCTTCGCCTGCCGCTGCTGGCCTGCCGCCGCCTGTGCGCCCGGGACGGTGCGGCGTCCCGCATCGCCGCGCCCTGACGGCGCCTTCTTCAAGCATGGCGTTTCTGTCGAACGCTGCCCGTCCGGCGGCGTTCGCCTGCCGTCGGCTGTGTCCGGCTGCACATGCTTCGGCTTGCCTTCAGGTAGACTGATCTCTGAGTGAGCTCCAGCCCATGCAGTCGGCCAATCGAGATTCCAGCCTTGCAAGGAGAAGTCCCCCATGCATGCAGTCCCGTTGCTAGATGGCAGTGCCAACGGTAGTCCCGCCGAAGTACCGATCCGCGACCTGCGTCGCGTCACCATTCATCCCGACTATTGGTATCCGCTAGCCTGGTCGCGCGAAGTCAAGCGTGGCAAGGCGCATGGCGTGCGCTTCGCGGGCGAACCGATCGTGCTGGTGCGCACGGAATCCGGCGCGGTGTTCGCGCTGGAGGATCGCTGCGCGCACCGGCAGGTGCCGCTGCATGCGGGCGTGGTCGATGGCGAATCGATTCGCTGCTGCTATCACGGCTGGACCTACGACTGCACGGGCCGCTGCATCGATGTCCCTTACCTGGGCCGCGAGCGGCTGCCCAACGGGGTGCGCTCCTATCCTTGCCGCGAGGTGGAGGGCCTGATCTTCGTCTTCCCGGGCAGTGCTGTGCTCGCTGACGAAACGCCGCTGCCCGACCTTGGCTCGGTGGCGAACAAGGCGTACAAGACGCGCCGCTTCGGCCGCGAGGTCAAATGCCATTACTCGTTCATGCACGAGAACCTGATGGATATGAACCATCAGTTCCTTCACCGCCGGCAGATGGGCCAGATGCGCGCGCGCTCGCTCGGGCGCCGGCGGGGTGAGGGGTGGGTCGAGGTCGACTACACCTTCTCGCGGGAAGAGGGCAAGCAGCCGGTGGGCGAAGCGCTGGTGTTCGGCGGCGGCAAGAACGGCGGGCAGAGCGGCAAGGATGTGATGACGGTCCGTACCTGCTATCCTTACCAGACATTGCAGATCCGCACCTCGGAAGGGACGCTGGTGATGGATTTGTGGATCGTCTATGTGCCGCTCGACGCAGCGCAGCGCACCAACCGCACCTTCGGATTGCTGTCGATCAAGAAGCCCGGCATTCCCGGCGTGCTCAACCTGGCGTGGCCCCTGCTGGTGTGGTTCACCGAGCGGATCTTCAAGGAGGACCGCTGGATCGTGGAGGCGGAACAGGAAGCGCACGACAGGCAGGGCGCAGACTGGAACCACGAGGTGTTCCCGGTCATCAACGAGCTGCGCGACCTGCTGCGCGAGTGCGGCGAGCCGGAAGCGCCCGGCCCGGCCTGACGGCGGCTTCCTGCCGGGCTATCGGGCTATCGGGCTATCGGGCTTTTCAGCTATTGCGCGAACCGGCTGCGCTCGTCGCGTTCCAGCGCCGAGCAGGCCGTCCTGAGCATGGCCGAGAAGCGCGTCAGCGCGGGTTCGATGCGATAGACCGGGCCCGCAATGGAAATCCCATAGCATTCGCCCGATAGCCGCACCGGCCAGGCCAGCGCGCCAACATCGGGCATCGACTCGCCCAGGTTGATAAAGCAGCCCAGCTCGGCGGACTTCTCCAATTCGGCTTCCAGCTGCGCCACGCCCGATATCGTGCGGGGCGTAAACCGCTCGAAGCTGAGCTGCGCCATCAGTGCGCGGCGCTCGTCCTCCGCCATGACGGACAGCAACGCTTTGCCGATGGAGTTCGCGTGGAGTTCGCGCCGCTCGCCCGCGGTGGCGATATAGCGGATCGCGTGCGGGGATTCGAGCACGTCGAGGTACACCACCCACCGGCCTTCATGCAGCTTGCCGATCACCACGGTTTCGCCGGTGGCGGCACGCAGCTCGTTCATGGTGCCGTGCACGCGGTCCAGTACCGGATCGTGGCGCGCGATCTGCTGCGCCATGGCGAGCAGCCGGCCGGTGGGGTAATAGCCCTGGCGGCGGCCGGTCTCGTAGAGATAGCCCAGCGAAGTCAGGGTGCGGATCAGCGCCAGGCAGCTTGATGCCGGCACCGCCAGCAGGCGGGCCAGTTCCGATAGCGAGAGCGCGCGCCGCTCGCGGGCAAAGGTCTCGATGATCTCGAGCACGCGCAGCGCCGTCTTCACGTTCATGGGCGGCGCTTTGTTGTCGTTGGCGGTCATGTGTGGTCAGGCCGCGCGCTGGGGGGAGGACGCGGGCCGGGTTGGCCGGAAGATAAGCGATCATCATAGTCTATCGGCAAGCGACTTTCTTCCTCCCGGCCCGGCGCGCATCAGTAGCTCACGTTCAGCCCCAGGCGGAAGCTGCGCGGCGTGCCGTAGAACGACGAACTGGTGCTTGTGTAGTAGCGCTTGTCGAGCAGGTTGTAGAGGTTGAACGTCGCCGAGACATTCCTGGTGATGGCATAACGTGCCATCAGGTCCACCACCGAGTAGCTCCCCTGCGTGAAGCGCACCCCGAGCGGCCCCTGGTTGTCGCTGTAGGTCTGGTTCTGCCAGCGCAAGCCGCCACCTACCGTCAGGCCGTTGCCAATGGCGGCAATGCGGTACGTGGTGAACAGCTTGAGGGTGTCCTGCGGGATATTGGTGTTGAGCGCCTTGCCGTCTTTGTCCGTGCTGAGGTTGCGTGCGAAGCTGGCGGTTGCCTGCCAGTCACGCGTCAGTTCGCCCGAGACTTCCAGCTCGTAGCCGCGGGTCTTGGCGCCGGATGCGCCGTAGTAAGCCTGCGAGCCGTCGGGCGCGAGGGCGCCGGGGATGGCCACCGCCAGGTTGTCCTGCTTGACCCAGTAGAGCGCGCCGCTGATGTTCAGGCGGTTGTTGAAGAATGCGCCTTTGCCGCCGATTTCATAACCGTTGCCAACCAGGGGGTCGAGGAAGCTGCCGTTGACTGTCCGGTTGTTTTGCGGCTTGAAGATATTGGTATAGCTGGCGTAGGCCGACCAGTGCTTGCTCAGGTCGTAGACCAGGCCGACGTACGGGGTGATCTTGCCGGTCTCCGAGCGGTTGTCCACCGACGTCGTACCGGAAGCGTAGTCGAGCGTGCTGTTGTCGTTGCGCCAGCTTGTGACGCGCGCGCCGAGCAGCACGGACAAGCTGTCGGTCGGGCGCAAGCGGGCGGTGGCGTAGGCGCTGGTGATCTGCTCGGTGAACCTGGTGGTGCCGTTGGGCGGGGTCTCGGGGGCTGCGGGGGTGCGGCCGTCCCACGTGTAGATGTTGGCGATACTGCTGTCCCAGCCAGGGAAGCGCCAGAGCCCATACGTCTGTGTGTTGTAGGTGGTCCGTGCGAAGGTGGTGCCGAGCACAAGCTCATGCTCGCGGCCAAGCAGGCTGAAGGGCCCCGTCGCGTAAAGATCGAAGCTGGTTTGCTCCGGCTTGGCGCCCCATCGTCCCGCCCATAGACCCAGGCCGGCGCCGGTGCTCTGCACGGGATATCCGTTGGAGGCATAGCCCATCAATTCGTCGTAGGCGTAGGTGTCGTGGCTAAGCGTGCCCTTGACGCGCCAGCTATTGTCGAACTTGTGCTCCAGCGAGGCGAACACGGTCTGGTTGCGCCGGGCCGAATAGGCCCAGTCGGCGGCCGCCGACTTCGAGCGGGCCCATGCCGTGCGCGTGCCGTCCGCAAAGTACAGCGGCAGGCCGGAGCGCGCGTGGCCCGTCAGGTCGAAGCTCTGCCACGAGAACCCAACGGTGGCGAGCGTGGATGGGGTCAGGTCGGCCTCGACCACGCCGTAAAAGATTTCACGGCGCTCATGCAGGCGTTCGATGTTGCCGTTGTTTTCCTGGTACGCGGCGACCAGGCGGCCGCGCACGGTGCCGGCCTGGTTCAGCGGGGAGGATACATCCGCCCCAAAGCGCCGATAGTCCCACGATCCGCCCTCGACACTGACGGAGGCCTGGAAATCCCGCGCCGGGCGCTTGCGCACCAGGTTGATGGTGGCCGCCGGCGAGCCGATGCCGTTCATCAGCCCAGTGGCACCGCGTACCACTTCCACACGGTCGTAGATGGCCATGTCGTTAGTCTGGAACAGCGAGTTATAGCCGCTGTTCAGCTGCAGCACGCCGTCGAGCTGGTAGTTCTCCACCTGAAAGCCGCGCGAGTAGACCGAACTGGTGTCGGAGCCCAGGTTGCCGCTCTGGTTGAGGATCAAGCCGGGCGTCTGGGTGATCACGTCGGTGAGCTGCGTCAGGCCCTGGTCGTCCATCTGCTGGCGGGTCATGACGCTGACCGATTGCGGTGTCTCACGCAGGGTGATGGCCAGCCGGGTGGCGGTGTTGCTCTCATCGCTGGTGTACAAGCCGGTGCCCTCCGTGATGCCGTCGCCCGGCCCGTTTGCCGTGACCTTCACCTCCGCCAGCATGGGGCCGCCGGCTTCGGCGCCCGCCGCGGACGGCGCGCTGCGCTTGCGCAGGCGATAGCCCCCGCTGGGCCCACTGACCGCTTCGAGCTGCTGGCCGGACAGCAGCGCGGCCAGTGCTTCGGTCACGGTATAGGTGCCGTGCAGGCCTTCGCTGCGCAGGCCTTTGGTGAGTTCCGGATCGATGGCGACCAGCACGCCCGCCTGGCGGCCAAAGTGGCCGAGCACCTGGTCCAGCGAGCCGGCGCCAATGTCGTACTGCTTGCCGCTGGCCGGTGCCGCCTGGGCGCGGGCGAGGGTCGGCGCGAGCGTGGCCACGCCCAACGTGGCGCCTAGCACAGCCGCGCGTAGCGCAAGCGCCAGCGGGGTGTGCCGATAGCGGCCGCGGGGCTGCGACAGTAGCGTGGTGCCTTGCGGGTTCGTGCAAGGGCTGGGGCGGTGCGCCATGATGCTGGTTCCTCTGGATTCTTGTGTGATGGAAGGGCGGTGGGCTGCATGGCTCTGCAGCGCCGCTAATTCACTTGATGCGCGAGAAGCGGAAAGCTGCCGCGCCCGGATGAAGATTTCCAGGGAGGAGGCGGGATACTTGCCGGCCGCTGCCGGATCAATGCATGGGAGCGAAGCGCTGGAACGTGCCGTGGCTTTATTTCGGTGCCACCGAGACCCAGTAGCGCGTGAAGTAACGCACCCGCACAGGCAGCGTTTCTTGGAGGATGGCAAGCACCGCATCGGTATCGTCGAGCGGGAAGGCGCCAGACACGCGCAATGAGGCCAGCGCCGGATCGCAACGCAGGGAGCCGGCGCGGTAGCGCGCCAGCTCCGCGATGAACCGGGCCAGCGGCATTTGTTCCGTCACCAGCATGCCGTCCAGCCAGGCGCCGGCCTGCGGGTGAGCGGAGGCCGGCGTGTCGATGGCGGTGGCGGTGAAGACAGTCTCCTGTCCCGCATCGAGGCGAAGCGGCGCGCTTAGCTGGCGGGCCCGGATCCGCACCGCGCCTTCGAGCACGGAGACAGCGATCGGATCGCGCTTGTCGCCGCTGCCGTCCGGCGCCAGCATGCCATCGCGGACGATAAAGCGCGTCCCAAGCGGTGTGATGCTGCCGTTGCGGGTCGCCACCGAGAACGGTCTTCCGTCCGGGTCATGGCCGGTGGTCACGTGGATCTCGCCGGCCAGGAAGACAAGTTCGCGCTGCATCGGCGTAAAGCGGACGTCGATGGCGCTGCCTGTGTTGAGCACGACGCGGGTGCCGTCCGCCAGCTCGATGGTGCGGCGCTCGCCGCTGCCGGTGCGGTGGTCCGCCGTCCAGGTGTTCCAGTTGCGCCAGGACAGTTGCTCGCGCGCCAGGCAGATCCCGCCCGCCGCGACACCCAGGCCGGCAATCGACTTCAGCGCGCTGCGCCGCGAGGCCCGGCGGGCGGTGCCCGCGGTGCTGGCCGAGTGCAGGGCCTTGCGGGCGACGGCCGGCGGCATCTGGTCCAGCCCGGTGCGCAGATCCTGCCCGAGCAGGGCCATGCGCCGCCAGGCCAGTTCGTGCGCAGGATCGGCTTGCCGCCATTGCTCGCACGCGGCGTTGTCGGCGGCGGTGGCCGCGCCCGACTGCAGCCGCGACATCCAGTCCGCCGCCTGCGCGATGACGTGCGGTTCGACGCGTGCGCTTGCACGGGCATCGCTTGCCTGCGGCGCAAGCTGGGGTGTGAAGGGTTTCATGGTTGCCGCGAGGCCATGGGCAATCGGGGCGGGGATGCCGGCGTCATTCGTAGACCGCGGTGTAGCAATGCACGAAGGCCTTGCTCATCCATTTCTGCACCACGTTGACGGTGACGTCGAGCCGCTGCGCGATCTCGCGGTAGGCCAGGCCATCCAGTTGCGATAGCAGGAAGGCTTCGCACACGCGTGGGGGGAGCTGGTCGAGTACCGTGCTCACGGCGGTCAGCGCCTCTACCACCAGCGCGCGGGTTTCGGGCGAAGGCGCGGTGGCTTCCGGCTGGAGGGCCAGCGCTTCGAGATAGGCGCGTTCGAGCGCGAGGCGGCGGAAATATTGCGCCGTCAGCCGGCTCGCCACAGTGGTCAGGTAGGCGCGCGGCTCGCGCAGCGAGCTGGCGTCGCAGGCCACCAGCAGGCGGGTGAACGTATCCTGGGCCAGGTCGGCGGCGTTGTCCGCATTGCCCAGCTTGCGCCATAGCAGGTTGACCAGCCAGCTGTGGTGGTTGCGGTAGAGCGTGTGGAGTTCCGACTGGGGAAGCGTGTCTGCCGTGGCCATGGCGCCTGGATAATGCGGGCGCCATGCGCCAAACGTTATTGAGAATGATTCGCATTGTATGCGAAATCGTTACTCGGAAACAAGGCGTGTTTCTCTGCCGTGAGGGGGCGGGCACATCTCCCTACAATTGCGTATCCGGCCTCCATCCGCCGCCAAGGGCCTTGTACAGGAGCACCGAGCCTTGCAGGGCCGCCAGGCGCAACTGGGCGGCATCGTCCTCGGCGGCGTAAAGGGTGCGTTGCGCGTCCAGCACGATCAGCAGCGTTTCCGCGCCGGCGCGATAGCGGCGTTCCGCCAGCTTGAAGGCGCGCCGGGCCTGCGCAAGCTCCTCATCCTGAGCGATACGCTGGGCACCGACGCCGGCGATGGAGTTGAGCGCCACTTCCACATCGCCCGAGGCCGCGACGATGGCGCGGCGGTAGTCGGCCAGCAATTCCTGCTTCTGCGCGATGGCCATGTCATGCCCGGCGGCCAGCCGTCCGGCGTTGAATATCGGCGCCAGCACGCCGGCGGCGATGGCGTAGACCGGGTTCTCGAACAGGGTGCGCAGGCGGTCGCTTTGCCCGGTGGCGCTGGCGGTCAGGGCGAGGCGGGGGAGCATCAGCGCGCGGGCCACGGCGATATCGCCGTCGGCGGCCCCCCCCCCCGCCCGGGCGGGGGGGGGGGCCGCCGACGGCGATATCGCCGTCGGCGGCCGCCAGCCTGGCCTCTGCCGCGGCCAGGTCGGGGCGGCGTGTAAGCAGTTCGGCGGGCAGGCCGCTGTCGATGGCGGGCTGGCGCAGGCCGGCAAGGCTGGCGGTGCTGATTTCGAAGCTGCTGGCGGACTGCCCCAGCAAGATCGCCAGCGCGACCTGGCTGTCGTTGGCGCGCTGCGCCAGCAGGCGCAAGGTGCGCTCCCGGCTGGCCACCAGGCCGCGCTGCTGTGCGAGTTCCAGCGCGGTCGCGCTGCCGGCGCGCTGGCGCGCATCGACCACGGCCAGTACGGTGCGAGCATTGTCCAGCATGCGGGTGGCAATGGCGACGCGCTCGCGCAGGCTGACGGTTTGCAGCCAGGCCAGCGCGACTTCGCCGGTCACCGACAGCGTGACGGCATCCTGCGCGAAACCGGCCGCGCGCAAGGAGGCGGCGGCGCTGCCTGCGGCGGCGCGGTTGCCGCCCCACAGGTCCACTTCATAGCTGGCCGCGAGCCCGAGGCGGAAATTGTCCGAGCTATCGCCGCTGCTGATGCCCGAGCCGCCATAGCGCCGGGCGTCGGCGGAGCCGGTGAGCTCCGGCAACAGCGGTGCGCGGGCAATGGTGACACTGGCGCGTGCCTGCTGCACCCGGGCGTATGCGGCGGCGATGCCGGGATTGTCGGCGCGGGCCCGCCGCACCAGCGCATCCAGTTCGGCATTGCCTAGCGATTGCCACCAGTCGATGCTGACCGGATCGGCGCCGGCCCGGTCCGGGGGCGCGTAGCGCCATTGCGCGGGCGTGGCGGGCAGCGGGGCCTCGGGCGTGGCCTTCGTGGCGCAGCCGCCGGCGGCCAGCGCGGTAGCCAGCAAGGCCGCGCGCAGGGCGAGGGAAGTCAGGGCGCTCATGGTTGTCATTCGCTTGCCAGTGCTTGTACGGGGTCGAGGCGAGCCGCCTGGCGGGCCGGCATGTAGCCAAACAGCAGGCCGGTGGCCACGGCGCAGCCAAAGGCCCCGGCGATGGCCGTGAGCGAGAAGATCACCGGCACCCTGGCCAGTTGCAGGGCAAGGCCCACGGCGATGCCGAGCACCACGCCCGTCACGCCGCCGAGCAGCGAAACCAGCACGGCTTCGGTCAGGAACTGGCGCAGGATGTCGCGCTGGCGCGCGCCGGTGGCCATGCGGATGCCGATCTCGCGGGTGCGCTCGCGCACCGTCATCAGCATGACGTTCATCACGCCGATGCCGCCGACCAGCAGCGAGATGGCGGCAATCAGGCCGAGCATCAGGGTCATGGTGCGTTCGGTCTCCGCGCTTACGCGGATCGACTCCGCGCGGTTGTACACGCGTGCATCCTGGTTGCCGCGCCGGGCGGCGAGGGCGGCCAGGATGGCCTGCTCGGTCTGTCTGGCCTGCTGCATGTCGCGGATCGAAACCGCGACCCAGGTGGGATAGGGATTGCCGTAGAGCCGCGCGCTGGCCGTGGAGAACGGCACCACCACGCGCTCATCCTCGTCGGCGTTGCCGGCCAGGGCGCCCTTCTCGGCGAGCACGCCGATGACCTGGAACGGCACGCTGTCCAGCAGGATGGTCTGGCCGATGGGGTCGCTGCCGTCCGCGAACAAGGCATCGCGCACTCGCTTGCCAATTACCGCAACCTTGCCGAGATCGCGTTCGTCGCGGGCGTCGAAGTACACGCCCTCGGCCAGCCCCCAGTCCAGCGCCGCGGCAAAATCCGTGGTGGCGCCGCCGCCTTCGGTACGGTGGTCGACATTGCCGCGCCGCGCCATCACGAAGCCTTCGATATACGGCATGGCGAGTTCCACATTCGGCACGCCGCGGATGGCCTCCACATCGGCCAGCGTGAGCGGCCCGCTCCGGTCGCGGCTGGTCGGGGGCAGCACGCCCACATACATCTTGTTGGCGCCGAACACCGCCATCTTCTTCATCACCTGGTACTGCGAGCCGCTGCCGATCGCCATCATGACGATCACCGAGGCGACGCCGATAACGATGCCGAGCAGGGTCAGCCCGGTGCGGAAGCGGTTGCTCCACATCACGCGCCACGCGGCGCGCGCGGCCTCGGCCACGTCGGCCGCGAGCGAGGCATGGCGGTCCTTGCCCGCGCGCATGCGGGCAAGCAGTTGGGCGGCGTCGTTGGCGCCTTGGGCGGGCGGGTTGGCATCGGCGGCCTCCGGCGCCGCATGGCGAGCGCTGGCCGAGTCCGATATCACCAGCCCGTCGCGGATCTCGATCACGCGGCGGGCCTGCGCCGCGATGCCGCGATCGTGCGTGATCAGGATCACCGTATGCCCGGCAGCCGCCAGCCCCGACAACAGCGTCATGACCTCGGCGCCGCTGCGCGAATCGAGCGCGCCGGTGGGTTCGTCGGCCAGGATGATGCGTCCGCCGTTCATCAGCGCCCGCGCGATCGACACGCGCTGCTGCTGGCCGCCGGAGAGCTGGCCGGGGCGATGGCCGGAGCGTCCGGCCAGGCCGAGCTGCGTGAGCAGCGCCTCCGCGCGAGCCTGCCGGGCGGCGGTGGGCTGGCCGGCGTAGATGGCCGGCACTTCCACGTTCTCGCGCGCCGTTTCGGTGGCGATCAGGTGGTAGCCCTGGAACACGAAGCCGAAGGCTTCGCGCCGCAGCCATGCCAACTGGTCGGCGTCGAATCCCGCCACGTCCTGTCCACAGATCAGGTAGCTGCCTTCGCTGGGGCGGTCCAGGCAACCCAGCAGGTGCATCAGCGTCGATTTGCCCGAGCCGGAACTGCCGACGATGGCGACGAATTCGCCCGCCTCTATGCGCAGCGAGATCCCGCGCAGCACTTCGGTGGCAGGGCTCGCGCCGTCGCTGCCGCCGCCATAGCGCTTGCGGATGCCGCGCAGCTCCAGCATTGCCGGTGGGTTCAAGGGCAGGTTCACAGGCGGAACCTCGGCATGTCGTCTGCCGGCTTGCGCTCGCCGGTGATCAGCCGGTCGCCTTCGCGCAGCCCATCGACGATGTGCGCGCGCAAGCGGTCTCGCACGCCAACGCGGATCTCACGCGCCTGCGCCTTGCCGGCAGTGTCCAGCACACGGGCGCGGAAGCGGTCGGGCCTGCCGTCCACGGCCTGCAGCGCGGCCAGCGGGGCGACCACCACGCCGCGCGCTTCGGCGGAGACAAAGGAGACCTGGGCGGTCATCTGCGGCATCAGTTCGCCATCGCTGTTCCCGACGTCGAACAGCACGGTGTACAGCACGACCTTGCTCGCCGGCGCGGCCTGCTGGTTGCCCTGCGTCTGCTGGGCCTGGCTGCCCGGGGTCGGCGGTGCCGGCAGCACCTGGCGCACCTTGCTGCGCCAGCGGCGCTGCTCGCCGCCCAGCGTGGTGAAGCTGACCTGCATGCCCGGGCGCACGCGGCGCACGTCTGCCTCCGACACCTCGGTCCACACCGTCATGGTGGCGAGGTCGGCAATACGCAGCAGCGCGGGCGTCTGGTAGGTGGCGTTCAGGGTTTGCCCCTGGCGTGCTTCCAGCGTGACCACCGTGCCGGCCATGGGCGCGTAGATGCGCGTGTAGCCCAGCTTGGCGACGTCGCCGTTCAGGGTGGACTGCGTTTGCTCGATCTGCGCCCGCAGGCGGGCCATGCGCGCAGCAGCGGTCTTGAGTGCGGCCGCGGCGGTTTGCACGTCTTCGTCGCGGGTGGCCTCCTGGCCGGCCAGGTGGCGCTGGCGCGCATCCTGCTGTTGCGCCAGCAAGTGCAGCGCTTCCTGTTCGGCAAGTTGCGCCTTGAGGCCGGCCAGTTCGGCGCGGCCGGCATCCACCGTGGCGCGCGGCACGCTGGCATCGATCTCGGCCAGCAACTGGCCTTGTTCCACGGTGTCGCCCACCTGCACGAGCAAGCGGGTGATCTGCCCGGAGACCTGCGCCCCCACGTCGACATAGCTGCGTGGATGCAGGGTGCCGAGCGCGGTGACGCTGGTTTCGATGTCGCCGCGCGCAATGGTGACAGTGTCGTAGCGCGGCGCGGCGTCCGTGTTCCACCAGGCCACGGCGCCTAGCGCGGCGAGGGCCAGGATGGCGATGCCGGTGATGGGAAGGAGTCGGTGAGGCTGCGCCATGCGTTAAGGGTTTTCCGGTTGACCAGGTGAGGGCGCGGTCCGGGGTGGCCGCGCCGCGGAAGTTGAACTGGCATGTGAGGCACGCCGGCAAGCCCTACGCCGGCACCGCCAGGCTGGCGGCGGCGAAGACCGTCGCCGGCAAGGCCAGCGCCGCTGCCGTTCGGGGGTGATAGGCCAGCATCAGCACGTAAGCCAGGGCGCCGGCGCAGAGCGAGCCGGCCCAGACCACGGCGCCGATGCTGGCGCCCCAGCCGCGCAGGCAGGGCCATGCCGCCAGGGCGAGCAGCAGCCAGCCGCAGCCGCGCAGCAGCCAGCGTGCCGGGGGAGCGGGATCGCGCCGCCAGATTTGTCCGTGGTGCCGGTCCATGGCCAGGCTGAGGCTGGCCATGCCGGCGTAACACAGGGCCAGGGTGGCCGAGGCGGCCAGCGCCGGGGGCATCGATATCAGGGCCATCATGCTTCTCCCGGCGTGGCCGCCGCGCCGGCACGCCCGCCTGGCGAACGGGACATGGCCTGGCGGCCGGCCCGGCGCACCCTGGCGGCGGCCCACAGCAGCAGGCTGCCAAGGGTGAGGGCGCCGAGTTCCAGGCCGGCGCTTTGCCAGTCCCCGAGCGAGGCATAGCGCAGCAGGTGCCAGCCCGTGGTCAGCGCATTGAGCAGCGGCAGGGTCAGGCAAAGCAGGCCGGCCAGCGCCAGTTGCCGCGGCCACGCTTTGGCCGGCTGGCTGGCCAGGGCGTGCACCGTGGCTGCCAGCCAGATGGAGAAGAACACGGCGACTTCCCACTCGTGGCGCTCCTCCAGCGCCACCGGGAGCAGCCGGTTGCCCCAGAGGTAGGCAGCGCAGGCAATCGCCAGGCCGGCGACGGCTGCCACGTTGAGGCGGTCGATGGTGCCGTAGACGCGCGCGCTGGCGGCGCCGAACTCGCGCGCCTTGCGGTTGCCGCGCTTGGTGGAGAACAGCAGCAGGCCGGTGGCGATCATGGCGGAGCCCGCCAGGCCGCAGGCAAGGTAGAGCCACCTCAGCGCATCGCCGCCGAAGCGCGCCATATGCAGCGTGCGCATGACCGAGCCGGCGACCAGCGGCGCCGCGCCGCCGGTGCCCAGCATCTCGTCCTCGGCGTGGGCCGACAAGTAGGCGCCGGTGACGCCGTCGTAGCGGAACTCGCGCTGCGACGAAAAGGCGAGGCCATCGTAGCGATAGAGGCCGGCAATGCTGACAGCGGCGTTGCCGCGGCCGGGCCGCGCCACCGCCACCGAGGCGATCGCGTTTGCTCCGGTGTCGTCCGCCGCGGCCAGCCGTGCGCGTGCATCGGCCAGCGGCGTGGGCAACGCCACCAGCGTGGCGGGCGCGCCGGGAGGAGGCAGGACCTTGGGCTCGAGCCAGCCGGCCCGCCCGAGCACGCCGAACAGCTTGGCTTCGCTGCCTTCGTAGTACGTCCGGATACCCGCCGGCATGGTATCGGGCCACCAGATGATGAGTCCCGTGTACGAGATCATGAACAGGAAGGGCAGCGTCAGCACGCCCAGCGCGTTATGCGCATCGAGCCAGGAGCGTTGGCCCTTGCCCGGCCGGAAGGTGAAGAAATCCTTGAAGAAGCGCTTATGGGTGACGATGCCCGATACCAGCGCTACCAGCATGGCCATGGTGGCGAAGGCGACGATCCATACGCCCAGCATGCCGCCGTGCAGTTCATAGTGGAAGAGCACGAAGTGATGGCCGCCCAGCGTGTCTCGCGGTGCCGGCAGCACGGCGCCGGTGTTGGGGTCGAGGCGGATCTCGCCACCGGCCTGCCCGTCCCAGTGCACATGCATGGCGGCGTCTTCCAGCGAGGGAAACTCGATTTCCCAGTGGCCGGATTGCGGCGCATGGCGCTCCAGATAGCGCTGGGCGTGGGCCAGCGCCTGCGCCGGGTCGGGCTTTCCGGCGCTGACTTCCAGCCGCTCCGGCTGCATCCAGCGCGTGATGGCGCCGTCGAACACGCTAAGGCTGCCCGTCAGGAACACGGCGAACAGCAGCCAGCCCAGCCACAGGCCACACCAGGTGTGCAGCCATGCCATCGATTGGCGGAACGTCCCTTTCATGGCAGGCCTCGCGTCCAGTGCCCGGCCGCGGCGGTTGCAAGCAGGACGGCGGATGGCGCCAGCAGCCCCAGCCAGGCGCGGCGGGCCGAGCGGGCCGCGAAGGCCCAGAGCGCCGCGCCGGTGTAGATGGCGTAGCTGAGCAGGCTGGCGGTCATGACGGCTTCGGCCCGCAGGCCAGGCAGCACCGCGGCGCAGGCCAGGATGCTGGCGCAGGCGAGCAGGTAGCCGCCCAGGATCGCCGCGGCCGCGCGCGATGCAATCCGCATGGCTTGGGAGGGGGCGGGATGCGTCATGCGGCAGCGCTCGCAAGGGGCGGCGCGCAAGAGCGGCCGGTGTCCGGGGGCAGGCGGGGAGCCAAGGTGCGGTTTTCCTTTCCGAAAATGGGGTGGAGACAGGGGGAGGCAGGGTGGTTCACGCGACGCCGGGCATCAGCTCGCAGCGTCTCTGTATCCCTGACGCGCGAGATTGGAGAATCTGCCGGGCCGCCGGAGAAATTTTTGCTGGCTGCCGTGGCGAGCGCCACCGGCCCTCGACCGGGCTTGCGGGATCAGAGGTGGTCAGGAACCGTTATCGGGCAAGGGGAATGCGGAAAGGGGAAGCGGCGGGGCGGCCGGCAGCGTGGAGCATCCGTTCGACGAGCACGCCATCGAAGCTGGCGGAAAGGGTAGGGAGCGTCGGACAGGAAAGCCGCAAGAACACCTCACGACCCGGTTCTCCGGCGCGAACCTTCTCATGACCGGCATGCCCGGCGTGGCAGCGCATTCGCCGATGAAATTGGGGGCGAAGGCAGGAAGTGGCGACGATCCCAGGACGTTCCTGATCACGCCTTGCAAGATACGGAAATCGGTTGATGACGCCGCCATAGGCTCTGGCCTGGGGCGGGAGGGCATAGTGCATCCTGTCAGGCCATGGCGATGCTTAACCAGAAAGCTCGCCTTCAGGGTTATGACCTCCCGGCCGGACCAGTTTCGCCTCAAGCCTTGACCGCGAAAGGGGCAACGAAGCCGCGCAGCCGCAGCGCGTTGGTCAGGACAAACACGCTGGACAAGGCCATGGCGCCTGCCGCAAACACCGGCGAAAGCAGGTTGCCATTGACCGGGTACAGCAGGCCAGCCGCGACCGGAATCAGGGCAGCGTTGTAGGCAAACGCCCAGAACAGGTTCTGCTTGATGTTGCGGATCGTGGCCTTCGACAATGCAATCGCGTTGGGCACGCCACCCAGGTCGCCGGACATCAGCACCACGTCCGCCGCCTCGATGGCAATGTCCGTGCCTGTACCGATAGCGAGGCCCACGTCGGCCTCGGCCAGCGCCGGCGCGTCATTGATGCCATCGCCCACATACGCGATAGGACCGTATTGCTTCTTCAGCCGCTGTACCGCCTCGACCTTGCCGTCGGGCAGCACTTCGGCAACCATCTCATCAATGCCCAGCTGGCGGGCGATTGCCGCGCCGGTGCGACGGTTGTCGCCGGTGATCATTGCAACCTTCAGGCCAAGGCCGTGCAAGGCCTGGATGGCGGCCGCCGTAGTTTCCTTGATCGGGTCGGCCACGGCAATCATGGCTGCAAGCCGGCCATTGATCGCTGCGTACAACGGTGTCTTGCCTTCGTCGCCCAGACGCGCCGCATCCGCGCTGAACGCTTCGACATCCAAGCCCAGCTTCCGCATGAAGCGATCGGCGCCAATCTCGACCAGATCGCCATCCACCCGGGCGCTGACCCCAAAGCCCGTAATCGAATCGAACTGCCCGATGGTGCCAAGGGCGACCTTTTGCGCCTTGGCTGCGTCGACGATGGCCTGCGCAATCGGGTGTTCGGATTTCGCTTCGACAGTGGCGACCTTGCCCAGCACCACTGAGCGTTCGAACCCCGGGGCAACGATCAGATCCGTCAGTTCGGGACGCCCTTTGGTCAGCGTTCCGGTCTTGTCCACGGCCACCACTTTCGCGTCCTTCAGGGATTGCAGTGCCTCGCCCTTGCGGAACAACACGCCCATTTGCGCCGCGCGCCCGGTGCCCACCATGATCGACGTCGGCGTCGCCAGGCCCATCGCGCACGGGCAGGCAATAATCAGCACGGCAACCGCGTTGACAAGCGCGAATGTCAGGGCGGGCTCCGGCCCGAAACTCAGCCAGATAACGAACGTCAGCGCGGCGGCGGCCATGACCGCCGGCACGAACCACATGGTGATGCGATCAACCATCGCCTGGATCGGCAGCTTGGAGCCTTGCGCCTGCTCGACCATGCGGATGATCTGCGCCAGCACAGTGTCGTTGCCGACTTTGGTGGCGCGGAATGTCAGCGCGCCGTTCTGGTTAACAGTGCCCCCCACCACTTCCGAGCCGGGCTTCTTTTCCACGGGTACCGGTTCGCCACTGATCATGGATTCGTCGATGAAGCTATTGCCGTCCACGACTTCGCCGTCCACAGGAATGCGCTCGCCGGGACGAACTTCGATCAGCTCGCCCGCGACCACTTCTTCGATAGCAACCTCAAGCGTCGCGGCGTCACGCACCACACGCGCGGTTTTGGCCTGCAAACCGAGCAGCCGCTTGATCGCTTCGGAGGTGTTGCCCTTGGCGCGGGCTTCCATGTAGCGGCCAAGCAGGATCAGCGCCACGATGACAGCGGCGGCTTCGTAGTAGACATTGACCGTGCCGGCGGGAAGCAGGCCCGACGCAAAGGTAGCCACGACCGAGTAGGCATAGGCGGCGGAGGTACCTACCGCCACCAGCGAATTCATATCCGGCGCACCCCGCAGCAGCGCCGGGATGCCCTTCTTGAAGAAACGCAGCCCCGGCCCGAACAGCACGATGCTCGAGAGCACGAACTGGACATGCCAGCTGTTCTGCGTGCCGATGCTTCTTGCAATCGCGTGGTGAAACGCCGGAACCAGGTGCGCGCCCATCTCCATGATGAAAACGGGGAGGGCGAAAAGCGTGGCAATCGTCAAGGCGCGCCTGAGCGACTTCAGTTCGACAGCCTGGCGCTCGGCCACGGCATCGGTGTTGCTGGTGTCGCCCGAGATGACCTGCGCCCCGTAGCCTGCCCTGGCGACGGCCTGGATCAGGGCTTCGGGCGAGGTTCCGCCAGCGGCGCTGATCTGCGCGCGCTCAGTCGCGATGTTGACTGTTGCATTGCTGACGCCCGGTACGGCTTTCAGGGCCTTTTCGACGCGGCCCACGCACGAGGCGCAGGTCATGCCCGTTACCGATAACGCAACGGTGCTCGAAGTCACGTTATAGCCGGACTTCTGCACTGCCCGCACAGCGGCCTCGATATTCGGTAGCCCGTCAAAAGTAATGTCGGCGCGCTCGGTCGCGAGGTTGACGCTGGCCTTGTTCGCGCCTGGCACGGCCTTCAGGGCCTTTTCGACGCGGCCCACACACGAAGCGCAAGTCATGCCTTCGATCGGGATGCTGATCGCAACACTGCCTGTCAGGCTGGAACTCATCACTGCTCCTTGAAAAATTGGGAAGCTCCTTCATAACGGTGGCTACGTTAAAGCTTCCGATCATGTCAAGGTCAAGCATCCGGACGGAGTAACTCCGCTCAAGATAAATCATTGAGTATTAAAGAGATTTGTGGGTGACGGCGGCTCAAGCGACCGGTGTGACAGTCTTGCTCGCGAACTGGTGAAACGCTGTTATCCAGCCGGCGCCATGGTCTACGGGCAACGGCTCGCGGGCGATGGTGGCGACAGTCCCATCATGACGCGGCGCGGCACCCGCAACCAGATCACTTATGGGGCGGGCGTGGCGTATGCTATGGACATAGGCGAGCGTAGCAATCCCTACCGGCAATAACACAGAAAAACACAGAGACAGAGCCGAAATTGAAGGAGCGCTTGTGGACACCCCTGTAGACATCGAATCCCGCCGCGAACGCGGCAAAGGCACGCGCAAACACGTTCCCCGCAGCGCGCATGCCGCGACAGGCAACGTCGAGCGAGATCCCGTCGAGTTGCTGGAGATCAACAGCGCCGGCCGTGTCGAACGGCTGGTGCCGCTGCGCTATGGCCGCATGATCGAATCGCCCTTCACCTTTTACCGAGGCAGCGCCATCATCCAGGCGCATGACCTCGCCGGTACGCCGAATTCCGATCTCCCCATCCAGATCTGCGGCGACTGCCACCTGGCCAACTTCGGCGGGTTTGCCAGCCCCGAACGCTCGCTGCTGTTCGACCTCAACGATTTCGACGAGACCAGCCCCGGGCCCTGGGAATGGGATCTGAAGCGGCTTACCGCCAGCTTCGTGGTGGCGGGCCGGCACCTGCGCCACAAGCGAGGCGTGATCGACGACCTGGTCTATCGGGTCGTGCGCAGCTATCAGGAGCGCATGGCCACCTATGCCGGGATGGGCATTCTCGACACCTGGTACGACTGCATTACCTTCGAGCGCCTGATGGCCGAGACGGCTTCGCCGCAGATCCGCCAGCGCCTGGAGCGTGGCATAGCGCGCGCGGCCAAGCGCGCCAGCGAGGCGCTGTTGCCGAAGCTGTCGGAGCGGGTTGGCGAGCGCTGGGTTATCCGCGACGCACCGCCAGGGATCTTCCACATAAGAGGCGAGAACACACTGTTCTCCCCCGAGGACGACTGGATGAAGATCACCGACACCGGCAAGGCTTTCGACAAGTCTTTCGAGAAGTACCTGGGTACCCTGTCGCCCGACCGGCGCCAGTTGCTCAGCCATTTCACGCGCCATGATGTCGCCTTCAAGGTGGTGGGGGTGGGCAGCGTCGGCACGCGCTGCCTGATCATCCTGATGATCGACAAGCACGGCAAGCCGCTGTTCCTGCAAAGCAAGCAGGCCACACAGTCGGTAGTGGCGCGCTATTTCAAGTCGCCGCCCGTGACGCATGAAGGCCGGCGTGTGGTGGAGGGCCAGCGGCTGATGCAGGCGGCCAGCGACGTGTTCCTTGGCTGGAACAATGGTCCGTCAGGCCGCCATTTCTATGTGCGGCAATTGCGCGACATGAAGCTGTCGCCCGAGATCGAGCTGATGGATCATGAGTTGCTGGGCAGGTTCGCGGCGCTGTGTGGCTGGGTGCTGGCGCGGGCCCATGCCAAGGCCAGCGGGATGGCGCTGGAGATCAGCGGCTACCTCGGCAACAGCGATGCGATGGCCGATGCACTGTTGGCGTATTCGAACGCGTATGCGGATCAGGTCGAGCGCGATTACGACGTGTTTGTCGGCGCCTGCCGCTCTGGCCGGCTGGAGGCGCGCACGGATGAAGACATCGCCGCGGATTTTCAAATCTAGGCGCCCGCCTAAATCCGCGGATCGAGGAACACCATCGGGCCGATTCGAGTCCGGAGGGTGTCTGTGTCGCTGATCAGCTGGGCTTGGGTGCAGTCGCGGTTCGAGATGACGCACGCGCCGCACGGTGGGCATGGAGTTGCAGCGCCCGGTTCGCATCGGCCTGTGCAACGTGTCCCGCTTCCTGACCCGCCAGATCGACACGCGGGGCACCTTCCACCAGGCAGGTCCAGTAGCGGGTGCCGCGGCACCAGGTCCGGATCGCGTCGCGCAGCACCGGCTCCGTCAGGCCAAGTTCCTGCGCGTGCTGGACGAGATCTTCGAAGATGCCGATCTTGAGCGCTACCTTCGGCGCAGGATTCTTCGGAAAGGTTTGCGGGAAGCGCTTTTGCAGTTTCGCGATGGCCTGCAGCACCGGATCCACCGGCTTCGCCGGGCTGACCGGAGCCACCGGACGCGCGCGCCGCGTCTTAGCCTGTGGCGCGGCCTTAGCTTGCCTTGCCAGTTGTTCCTTCAGTGCCGCCAGTTGTTCGAAGCCCATCGTGTCCAGCCAGTAAAAAAACTTGGTGCGATTGTAGCAGCACTACGCGATTCGCCTTGCCGCCCCCGCCGCGACGGGAATCGGCCAAACCAGGCATCGTGGCCAAGACGGGCGCCCGTCACACTTCGCGCGTCCACCCAACTCGGTGCCGTTCCTGCGTGGCCTCATGCCACCAGCGCTCCGCGCCCTCCCTGGCGGAACCCATATCCGTCGCAGTTGGCTGCATCTACAGAATGCAAAACCTGGATTTTCTATCTGTGGACGGTAATTTTGGCGGTAGAACTACCATCCGCTTCCATCAGGCGCCTGCTGGGCGTACCTTTGCTGGACGTGTTTGTTTTCATGGGTATAAAATAAAATTCATAAACATGAAAAATGATCGGTTTGCCTGTCGCCCTCCCTGGGTGGGGCGAAGCTGGCAAGGAGACTGCAATGACATCACCATCACCATCACCCTCGTCCTCGCCGACCTGCTTCGTCCGTGCCGAAGACGTGCCCGGCTACCACCCGGCCAACCATGTGGGTACGCTGAACCGCCGCATCATTGGCCGCGAGAATGTCGGTGCCACCCAGCTTGAGGTGATCCACGGCACCATCGAGCGCGGCAAGGGCGCCTTGCCGCACGCCCATCCCGGTATCGAGCAGGTTTGCTACATGCTGGAGGGCAGGGCGCTCGCCGAGGTGAACGGCCAGTCGCGCGAGCTTGGGCCCGGCGACTGCTGCTTCTTCCCCGCCGGATCCATGCACGTGTTCACCGTCGTCAGCGACGAGCCCGTCAAGCTGCTGGTGATCTACGCCCCGCCTTATGAGGAATCCCCGGATCGCGTGATCCGTCCCGCCTGAGCATTGCCCCGGCCCGGGCGGTTGCCCGCACCCGAACGGACGTTTGTAGTTGAAGCCTGGAAGGAGATCCCGATGAAACTGTCTTCCCGACGCCGCCTGATGCTGTGCGCCGCGATCTGGAGTGCCGCGCCGGCCCTGGCCTGGAGCAGCGCCTATCCCAGCAAGCCGATTCGCATGGTGGTGCCTTACGCGCCGGGCGGAGCCTCCGATGTGGTGGCCCGGCTGGTCTCGCAGAAGCTGTCGGAGGCCTTGAAGCAGCCGGTGGTGGTGGAGAACCGGCCGGGCGCCAACGGCATCATCGGCACCGACCAGGTCGCGCGTGCCGCGCCGGATGGCTACACCTTGCTGCTGAACACCGCCGGCGCGCAGACGCTGAGCCCTGTCCTCTACAAGGCCGGCTACGAGCCGCTCAAGAGCTTCGCGCCGATCAGCCTGATCAGCAGTATCGGCTTCGTCATGGTGGTCCACCCCTCGGTACCGGCCAAGACCGTGCAGGAGTTTGTCGGGCTGGCGCGCTCCAAGAGCCGTCCGCTGAGCTTGTCGGCTGGCAGCAGCATGATCGAGCTGATCGGGGAAACTTTCAAGACAACCGCCGGCACGCCGGATGTCGTCAGCGTCTCCTATCGCGGTACCGGCCCGCAGATGCAGGCGGTGGTGGCGGGCGAGGTCGACATGACCATCGACCCCTTTAACGGGATGGCAATGATCCGCGCGGGCCGGCTGCGCCCGCTGGCGGTGCTGTCATCCAGGCGCTCGCCGGCGCTGCCGGATGTCCCGACCATGCAGGAAGCCGGCATCCAGGGCATGAACTTCAATTCCTGGGCTGGCTTGCTGGCGCCGGCGGGCACGCCAAAGGAAATCGTTACGCGGCTGAACCAGGAAATCGTCCGGATCGTGGCCATGCCGGAGATCAAGGCGCGCCTCGCCGCCATCGACTATGAAGCCGTCGGCAGTACGCCCGAGCAGTTCGCCACCATCATTGCCGACGACGCCGCGCGCTGGGCCAAGCTGGTGAAGGACACGAACTATAAGGAAAAGACCGCGCCATGAAGCGGCGGGGCTGCCGGTCCGGATGTTAGTCCGGCCGTCAGTCCCAAGCCACCGCCACAAAGCGGATCCATCGCAGAGGGATCGCTAACCAGAAAGAAGCAGGAGACAACACAATGCCAAGCTTTACCACGCTGCTGCGCGCGGCGCTGCCATTGCTGACACTCGCCGCGGCGCCGTACGCGGCGGCGGCCGATGCCTATCCCAGCAAGCCGATCCGCATGGTGGTGCCCTTCGCCGCCGGCAGCGGCACCGACGCGGTGGCCCGCATCACGGCCAAGGAACTGGGCGATGCGCTCAAGGCCAACGTGGTGGTGGACAACCGTCCCGGGGCCAACGGCGCGATCGCCGCTGAAATCGTCGCGCAGGCCGCGCCTGACGGCTACACGCTGTTCATGACCACCAACACCACGCATTCGGCCAACCCTTCGCTGATGAAGAAGCTGCCGTATGACCCGATCCGCGATTTCACGCCGGTGGCGCGCATGGGCAACCTGCCCTTCATCCTGGTGGTCAATCCCAAGTTGCCCGTCAAGACGGTGCCGGAACTGATCGCCTACGCGCGCGCCCATCCCGGCATGTCGTACGCCAGCGGCAACAGCACCGGCATTGTGTCGGGCGCCACCCTGGGCCGCATGGCCGGGCTGGACCTGCTGCACGTGCCGTACAAGAGCACGCCGCCGGCCATGACGGATGTGATTGCCGGGCAGGTGCCGATGATGTTCGTCGACGTGGCGGCCGGCATTGCCAACGTCAAGGCAGGCAAGCTGCGCGCGCTGGCGGTGACCACGGCGCAGCGCAGCCGCCTGCTGCCGGACCTGCCGCCGCTGGGAGACACGCCTGAGCTGAAGGGGTTCGACATCACCTCCTGGAACGGCGTGTTCGCGCCAGCGAAGACGCCGGCGGACGTGGTCGAGCGGCTTAACCGCGAGCTGTCCCGCATCGCCGCCAGCAAGGAAGTGGCGCCGCGTTTCGAGGCGCTGGGGTTTGAAGCATTCGGGCAAACGCCCAAGCAGTTTGCCGGCTTCGTCGCCGGCGAACTGGTCAAGTGGACCAAGCTGGTCAAGGACGCCGGCATCCAGCCGGAATGAGGCAAGCCATGAACTTTGAAAGAACCCCCGAACAGCGCGCCATCGTCGAGGCGGTGACGCAGATCTGCAGCGATTTTGGCGCCGACTACTGGTCGGGGCTGGACGACGAAGGCAAGTTCCCCCACGCATTCCACCAAGCCATGGCGAAGGCGGGCTGGCTCGGCATCGCGATGCCGGAGGCCTATGGCGGCGCCGGGCTCGGGATTACCGAGGCGGCGCTGATCATGCAGACGGTGTCGGCGTCCGGCGCCGGTTTTTCCGGCGCGTCGGCCATCCATATGAACGTGTTCGGCCTCAACCCGGTGGTGGTGTTCGGCAACCAGCGCCAGAAGGAGGCGGCGCTGCCGCCGCTGATCGCCGGGCAGGAGAAAGCCTGCTTCGCCGTGACCGAACCCGATGCCGGGCTCGACACCACCCATCTGAAGACCCAGGCCGTGCTGTCGGCCGACGGTGGCAGCTATCGCGTGGACGGCCGCAAGATCTGGATCTCCACCGCCCAGGTGGCCGACCGCATGCTGCTGCTGGCGCGCACCACGCCGCTGGAGCAGGTGGCCAAGCCGACCCAAGGCCTGAGCCTGTTCTACACCGCGCTGGACCGCAAGCACATCGAGGTGCGCGAGATCCACAAGATGGGACGTGCCGCCGTGGACTCGAACATGCTCTTTATCGACGGCCTGACGGTGCCGGTGGAGGACCGCATCGGAGAAGAAGGGCGCGGTTTCGAATACATCCTGCATGGCCTGAACCCTGAGCGCATCCTGATTGCGGCCGAAGCCGTCGGCCTCGGCCGCGTCGCGCTGGAAGCGGCGACGCGCTATGCCAGGGAGCGCACCGTGTTCGGCCGCCCGATCGGCCAGAACCAGGGCATCCAGCATCCGCTGGCGCAGGCCTGGATGGCGCTGGAAGCGGCCGACATGATGGTCTGGAAAGCAGCGTGGCTGTATGACCAGGGCAAGCCCTGCGGCGCCGAAGCCAATACCGCCAAGTACCTGGCGGCGGAAGCCGCCCACCAGGCTTGCCAGACCGCGGTCCTGACGCTGGGCGGCATGGGCTATGCGCGCGAGTACCAGGTGGAGCGCTACCTGCGCGAATCGTATATCCCGCGCATCGCACCGGTCAGCGCGCAACTGATCATGTGCCATATCGCCGAGCGCGTGCTGGGTTTGCCGAAGTCCTATTGACGAGGCAGCGGGACAATCCCGCGCGGGGAACCCGCATTCTTTCAGCGATGAAAATAATAAAGGGCGCCCCGCCGATGCCAGCGGGG